>CALYVJ010000044.1 GCA_945494195.1 uncultured Selenomonas sp.
GTTTCTTTTTCATTATAAATTCCTCCTGAATTAGCTATTAGTTATCGTTTCTGGCTTTAGTATAACAGGCAGTTGTGACAAAACTGTTACAGAAAAATTTATTTTTTATTTTCAGAGAAACCCCTTATAATGGTCAAGGTGAGGAGGCGGTGCTATGCGGCTTTTGATTGCGGATGATAACGATGCAATCCGCGATATACTGGATAATTTTGCGCGGGGGTCCGGCTATGAAACCGTTTTGGCGGTGGACGGACAAGACGTGTTAGATAAATGGGAAGCAGGGGGAATCGACCTTATCCTGCTCGATGTAATGATGCCGAAGGTCGATGGTTTTGCTGTTTGCCGGATAATCCGGCAGCGGTCTGATGTGCCGATTATCATGATTACGGCTCGTGGCGAGGATTACGACCGGATTATGGGGCTGGAAATTGGGGCTGATGATTATGTGGTGAAACCTTTTTCAACGCCTGAGGTCATGGCGCGGGTCAAAGCGGTGCTCCGGCGGCTGCAGCTGACACCGCGGGATGAGCTGCCAGTCGGTGGACGCAAGCTCGGGAATATGGTACTTAACGAACCGTGCGGTGCTGTCGAGGTGGCAGGAAAAGATGTCCGGCTGACCCATAAGGAGTTTGATATTCTCCGGCTGTTGGCAGAATATCCCGGGCAGTTATTTTCCCGGGATAAGTTATTGGATACGGTTTGGGGCTTTGATTACACTGGGGATATTCGCACGGTAGATACCCATATACGGCGTTTGCGGGTGAAACTGGAACAAGCAGGGCTTGCTGGCTGCGCCATTGGTACCGTTTGGGGCCGTGGATACCGGTTGGAGGTCCAGCCATGAGGAATAAGCGTTTGACTAAGCGGTTGCTCCTTTATTTTTCTGTGACGCTGGTCCTGTTTGCCCTGATTATGGGAAGCGTGTTTTCTTGGCTATTCACCCATTATAATCAGCATGTCCACGAAGAAGAAACTATGCAGCGGGTCCTGACACTGGCAGCTGCGATTCCTGCCATGAAAGACAGCAGTCAGTTTTTGGAGGAAACAGAAAATAGGGTCGTTGCCGAAGAGAGCGGAAGCAGGATGCGCCATGGGCATCATGGACGGATGACCCATCAAAATGAGCGGGGCAATGATGCCGCAAGGCGGGAGATGGACTGGTGCCGTCAGCAGTTCAGTGTCCATGATTCTGCGGGCCGGGAAGCTTCCCAGCAGGCAGGAGCTTTTTTGCAGCAACTGGATTCCCTTGCCCAGGGGAAGGTTTGGCTGGTGGTGGAGAAGAGCCATACCATTTTGGCCTGTGGTGAAAATACAGGGGAAGAACGCGGCCAATTGCCAGCACCAGTTAACGATGTGCTGCAGCAGGTGCTGGCCGGGCAGACAGCGGTAAGCCATGATTTCGGCGCATTGCTGGATACGCCGTCGGTTACCGTGGGGGCACCAATCAAGGATAATGATGGTAAGGTAGTTGGAGCGGTGTTGATTCACCGCCCGTTGGAGGATTTGCAAAATACCATTAATGGCGGCCTTCGCCTGCTGATCCTTTCGGTAATGCTGGCCTTATTTTTAGCTGGAATTCTGGCGGTAATGCTGGCCCGCCGGTTTATTCGCCCTCTTTACCGCATGCAGCATGTTTCCCGGGCCTTTGCCCAGGGACATTATGATGAGCGGACAGGCATCTGCCAACAGGACGAGATTGGAATGCTGGCGGCGGATATCGACGTGCTGGGGGAAAAATTAGCGCTGGCAGAGCAAGAGCGGGCGGCGATTTCCCGTCAGCGGCAGGAGTTTTTGGCTGCCGTTTCGCACGAATTGCGGACGCCATTGACAGTTCTTCGTGGTACGGTAGAACTCTTATTTTCTGGATTGGTAACCGAAAAGGCCGAGCGGCAGAAATATCTCCACCAAGTCATGAGCAATCTGTCGGCATTGGAGCGGCTGGTGGGAGATTTGCTGGAACTCACACGGCTGCGGAATACAGGGTTCTCGGTGGGCAAAGAACCGTTAAATCTTTGCGATGCCTTTGAAGATGCTGCGGAACAAATGCGGACGGCTGCGGCACAGAAAAATCTGCAGCTGCGCGTTGACTTTGATGGGCCGCTACCCATTCAGGGAGACTATGGGCGGCTTCGCCAGCTCATGCTGATCCTTTTGGACAACGCTGTGAAGTTTTCGGATGATGGCGGTGAAATCCTGCTCCAGGGAAGGCAGCAGGGGGGAAAATGGCAGGTCATGGTAGAAGATCATGGCTGTGGTATCGCGCCAGCAGAACTTCCCTATATTTTTGACCGGTTCCGGACGAATCGAAATCACAACGAACAGGGGACAGGCCTGGGGCTTGCTATTGCTCGGGAAATCGCTGGCAGGCACGCGATGGAAATAACCTGTGAAAGCGAGCTGTCACGGGGAACGCGATTTATTATCAAGGGGGATTTTTCTCTGGTAAAGCCTGAATAATGGCGTTATAATTATGTATACTTATTTCAATGGGTAAGAAGATAAGGAGGGCTTCTTTGATGTTATATCCGATGAAGTTGGAAGCACCATTAAAAGATTATCTTTGGGGCGGTACGCGGCTCAAAGAGGAGTACGGAAAAGAAACAAAGCTTGACAAGGTGGCTGAAAGCTGGGAGCTTTCCTGCCATAAAGATGGCGAAAGTATTATAAAAAATGGCGAGGCGGCAGGCCAGACGCTTTCTGTTTGGCTGAAAAAGGCGGGCAGCAGCGTCCTGGGCAGCAAAGCCGAAAAATTCCCGTATTTCCCGTTGCTCATCAAGCTTATCGATGCCAAGGGAAGCCTTTCGGTACAGGTTCATCCGGACAATGAATATGCCATGCGGGTAGAGGGCGAATACGGCAAGACCGAGATGTGGTATATCGTGGACTGTGAACCGGGGGCAAGCCTGCTTTATGGGTTCAACCGCGAGATTACCAAAGAGGAGTTCAAGCGGCGCATCGAGGAAAATACCTTGCTGGAGGTATGCAACCGGGTCCCGGTTCATAAGGGGGATGTGTTTTTCATCGATTCGGGCACGCTGCATGCGATTGGCGAGGGAATTTTAATTTGTGAGATTCAGCAGAGTTCCAATTCGACGTATCGGATTTATGACTACGGCCGCGTGGGCAGCGATGGGAAACCGCGAGAACTTCACGTGGACAAAGCCATTGATGTGACGAAACTAGAAGTACCGACGCGGGGGACAAAGCCGCTGGCTCATATCGATATCATCCCGGGTGCCAAGATGGACCTGCTAGCTGAGTGTGAGTATTTTACGGTTTATCATGGAGATTTGATGGATTTGTGCAGTTTAACCGTGGGACGCGATTCGTTTCAGTGTGTTACGGTCCTGCAGGGAAACATGCGGGTAGTAAAGGCTGGACACGAATTAGAGCTTGCTAAGGGAGAAACGGTATTTTTGCCGGCGGGTCTTGGTGATTATTCCCTGGTTGGTCAGGCTGAATTTATTTTGAGTAAGTTGTAAAAGGAAAATGAGAGAAAAACATACAATTGACATGCTTCATGGGCCGTTGGTAAAACCTATGGTCCTTTTTGCCTTGCCACTGGCCTTGACGGGGATTTTGCAGCAGTTATTCAATACTGCCGATGTGTTGGTGTTGGGGCAGTTTGTGGGTACTACTGCCTTAGCTGCCGTGGGCAATAACTCCCCCATTATTGGCCTCTTGGTCAATCTCTTCATGGGAGTGTCTTTGGGGGCAAATGTGGTTATTGCCCGGTTTATTGGCGCCCATAATTTAAAAGAAACGACTCAGGCAGTGCATACGTCCTTCTTGCTGGCTTTGATTTTAGGGGTGGCCATGACTGTGCTGGGGGAGCTCATGGCAGCCCCCATGCTGCAGGCATTGGGAGTGCCATCAGAAGTTATGGCGTCGGCGGAATTATACCTTCGCGTATATCTCCTGGGGTTGCCTGCTATGGGACTTTATAACTTTGAGTCGGCAATTTTTCGGAGCCGTGGGGATACGCAAACGCCTCTCAAAGCGTTAGCGGTCGCCAGCGTCTTGAATATCGTGTTGAATCTGGCGGCAGTAGCTGTGCTGGATTGGGGGATTGCAGGCGTGGCTGCGGCTACGGCGATTTCCAGTTATGTCAGTGCCTGGATGCTTTACGATAATCTCTGCCATGCTCATGGAATCATCCGTATCGAACCCGGTGCTATCCGGATGATATCTTCTTATGCCAGGGAAATCCTGCGGATTGGCGTTCCGGCGGGAGTTCAGGGAATGGTGTTTTCCCTTTCAAATCTCGTCATCCAGGCGGCGATTAACAGTTTGGGTGCTGAAGTCATGGCGGCTTCGGCCTCGGCCTTCATCATCGAAATCAATATCTACGTCTTCTTGTTGGCCTTCGGTCAAACGGTGACGACTTTTGTCAGCCAGAATTACGGAGCGGGCAATTTGCCCCGCTGCCGGAATGCTACCAAGGTGGGCATGCAGGTAGCCATGGTGGTCATAGCTTTTTTGTCGGGCATAGCCTGCCTGTTTTCCGATGAGCTCCTGGCTTTGTTCAATGCATCGGCTTCCGTTATTGAAATCGGCCGCATCCGCGTATGGTACATTGTTGGATTCTATTTTGTCTGTGTATTCATCGAGGGTCTGTCGGGGGCTATGCGCGGCTATGGGTATTCCCTGCCGCCGGCATTGTTGATGCTGGCTACGGTTTGTGGCGTGCGCATCCTATGGATTTATACGGTCTTTGTGGAAAATCACGATTTTACGACCATTATGCTATGCTATCCCATCAGTTGGACAATTACCGCCGTGCTGCTGGTGGGCATCTACCGGTTCTATCGGAAGCATATCAAGGTGATTCACGTATAAGTAATGCAGGGGATTTTTTCTAGCATAGTCTTGCCTGAGTGAATCTTCCTGCGTATAATATTGAACGGTATAGTATAACGAGGTAAAGGAAGATGTAACTATGGAACAGAATACAAACCAGCCCAAAGCACGTGGGATTGCGCTGCTGCCAATTCTCGTTTTTCTCGTGCTTTATTTGGGGGCGGGGATTTGGTATGAGTATATTGCGCCCATCGAAGGGAAAATGGGATTTTATGTGATGTCCGTTGTCGTAGCCTTTGGCGTGGCACTTATCGTGGCTTTCCTGCAGAATCGGAAAAAACAGTTTATCGGTAATATCCAGCTCTGCGCGAAGAGTATCGGCGATGTCAATATCACGATTATGCTCTTTATCTTTTTGATGGCCGGAGCATTCAGCGGGATTGCCAAGGCGGCCGGCGGTGTGGAGAGCACGGCGCATCTGCTGCTCAATCTGGTGCCAGCGGCATTTGCTGTTCCCGGGCTTTTTATCATTGCCTGCTTGATTTCTATGTCGATGGGGACCAGCGTGGGAACGATTACGGTATTGGTGCCGATTGCGGCTTCCGTTGCTGAGAGCGCTGGATTCAGCCTGCCGCTTATCGTGGGCACGGTGGTGGGGGGAGCCATGTTTGGCGACAACTTGTCCTTCATTTCCGATACCACTATTGCTGCTACGCGTACCCAGGGAACCCGCATGCAGGATAAGTTCTTTGCCAATCTGAAAGTGGCACTGCCGGCAGCATTGGTTACTTTGGTGGTGCTCGTGGTGGGGGCTTTCCATAGCAATGTTGCCGAGCTTGGAGCCTTTGATTATTCGCTGCTTTTGGCAATGCCGTACTTCGTCGTCTTGGTGCTGGCTATTACCGGAATGAATGTCTTCACCGTATTGGGAACGGGAATATGCCTGTTCTTGGTGCTGGGGATTGCCACGGGGGTTACGAATTTCTCCGAGGCATTTTCAGCAATGGGGGTGGGTACCAATGGCATGTTTGAGACTATGATTGTCACAATCCTGGCGGCATCAATCAGTGCCATCATGCGTGATGGCGGTGGCTTTGAGGCGATTTTGTCCTTTATCCGCAAGAATTTTAAGGGCATCCGTGGTGGCCGCCTGGGGATTGGCCTCCTGACGGTGCTTATGGATATCGCCACGGCCAATAATACGGTGGCCATTGTGGTGGCTGGTCCGATTGCTAAGACCATCAGTGAGGAATATGGTATCGACCCGAAGGATAGCGCTTCGATTCTCGATACCTTTTCCTGCATCACCCAGGGAATCATTCCTTATGGGGCGCAGCTCTTGATTGCCTCAGCTTTGGCGGGGATTACCAGTCTCAGCATTATTCCATATCTCTTTTATCCCTTCTTCCTGGCAGCATCGGTCAGTCTTTGGACTTTGCTGTCAGCCAAGAAAGCCTAAGATTATTAAAGGGGCTGTGAAAGGCCTGTGGTTAACAAGCCACAGGTTTTCACAGTTTTTTTTGTGACGGTGAAAAAGAATTTCCACAAATGCTGGTAAAATGTTTCTTTACAGAGGAATATGTGTTACAATGTTTTTAAAGGAGATGTGTAAACATGTTAAAAACGCATAAGTTAGCAATTATTGGTCTGGGTCATGTCGGTTCGGCGGTGTTGGCAAGGGCAATTGCTTGTCAGCTGGCTGCTGAGATTGTCTGCATTGACATCAATCCGAAGGTGGCGCATGGTGAAGCGGTGGATGCGACGCATTCCATTGCCTGTGCCTTGACGCCGAACGTCCATGTATATTCCGGCGGTTTTGAGGAAGTAAAAGACGCAGATGTCATCATCTGTGCAGCCGGCCCGAGTATCATGCCGGGGGGCGTCATGGACCGTCTGACGCTGGCTAAGGAGAATATTGCCGTCATGCGCAGCATTATGACGGAAGTTACGAAGTATACGCGCGAAGCAATCTTCATCATGATCACCAATCCCCTTGATGTTACGACCCATGTGGCAGCAACGGAGTTCGGTTATCCCAAAGGAAAACTTTTCGGCACGGGCACGACGCTGGAGACTTTGCGTTTCAAGAGCATTCTCGGTGCCCATTACCATGTGGACCCGACGGATGTGCAGGGGTATATGCTCGGTGAGCATGGCAACTCGGCTTTCCCAGCTTGGAGCACCGTCAGCATTGGTGGCGTCGGACTGGACAGACTCGATGAATTCTTCGACCATGAAGAAAGCTTTGACCGTGCGAAAGTCGGTGGGGAAGTTGTTAATACGGCGTATGACGTGTTGAATTCCAAGGGTTGGACCAATACGGGTATTGCCATGGGGGCCTGCCGTCTGGCTAAGGCGGTACTCTATGATGAGCATGCGGTGTTGCCGGTGTCGATGCCCTTTTCCGGGGAATATGGCATCGAGGACGTATCCCTTTCCCTGCCTAGTGTCATTGGCAGAGAGGGTGTGCTGAAACGCGTGCCGCTGCCACTGCCAGCTGAGGAAGAAGAAGCGCTCCGCAAGAGTGCTGAGAGCGTAAAAGCAGTTCTGCGCGGTAATGGCGTTATCGCTTAATAATTTGTGTAAGGTTTGGCGGGGCAATTTGTCCCGTCAATTTTTTTGGGGAGTGGCAATCAAAAATTGGAAACCTGTTACGGTTTTTCGTGGTAGAATAGAGATAGCATAAAACGAAGGGAGTATTTTCGGATGCTTTATACACTGGAAAACAAAAAGCTCTGCGTGCTGGTGCGCAGTCAGGGGGCAGAGCTGCGCTCCATCAAGGAACGCGAAGATGAGACGGAATATCTTTGGGATGGCAATCCCGAGTGGTGGAAATACAGTTCGCCGGTACTTTTCCCGATTGTCGGGAAACTGCTGGATGGCAAATATACGGTAGACGGTAAGGAATATAAACTGCCGGGCCATGGGCTCGGGCGTATTTCGGAATTCGAGCTGATATCCCGAGAGGAGACACGCATCGAGTTCGCTTTGAAATGGACGAAAGAGACGCTAGCGGTCTATCCGTGGAAGTTTCAGCTAAACATTGCCTATGAGCTGGAGGACAACCAGATTAAAGTCATTTGGAAGATACAGAATCTCGACGACAAGCATATGGTCTATTCCATTGGCTCTCATGGTGCATTCCGTTGTCCTATCGTGGCAGGGGAGCGCTTTGAAGATTGCTATCTCGAATTTAATGCCAGTGAGGATATGAAAAATCTGCCCATCGATAAAAAAGGACAGATACAGCATGAATATGGCGATCAGGCAGTCACGGGAACGAAACTGCCCCTTAATTATGAGATGTTCCAAAATGATGCCTTGGTCTACGATGCGCAGAAATCCGATACGGTCAGCATCTGCTCGACGAAGAGTGAGAAAAAGGTGACGGTTCAGGCCAAGGGATTCCCTTATTGGGGGTATTGGACTCCGGATCGGGGCGGTGCGCCATTCCTCTGCATTGAACCATGGCATGGTCATGCAGACTACGTGGACTTCCAGGGGGATTTCAAGGATCGGGAAGGCAGCGAGACGCTGGCTCCGGGCGAGGAAAAGACAATCAGTTATACGATTGTTATCGGCTAAATATATTAAAGAGGTCCGTTGACTCAAATAGTCGGCGGCCTTTTTGTTTTTGGGGGTTGATGTTCTGTTACCCCAAAAATCTTGTAGACTTGATTTTGGTTGGCGTTCATTATAGAATATAGATATTCAAAAGGCAATTTTCTACACTTTTATGTAGAAAAGCGCATTTTCATTGTCTTAACTAGCTTTTTAGGTGAGGAGGTTTACAATGCTGGTTCAGTTTAGTGTAAAAAACTTCCGTTCTTTTAAAAAAGAAGCCGTCCTATCGATGGAAGCTTCTAGTGATTTGGATCATATTGAAAATGTTGCTGAAATAAACAATGCTCACAATACGGATCGAATTCTTAAGAATGTTAGTATTTTTGGTGCCAATGCTGCAGGTAAATCGAATTTATTTAAGGCCCTAACTGCTGCGATCATTACTGTTCGTCAATCTAACAGCAGACAGCCGGGAGATATTTTAACGATGATAGATCCTTTCAGATTTGATGTAGAATCATCTGAGGAGCCATCGGAATTTGAATTTGTTTTTATTTCGGAAGATACTAAATATGTATATGGTTTTACAGCAACGTCGCAAAAAATCATTACTGAATATCTTTATATGTATAAAACTAGTCGCCCAACTACTATTTTCGAAAGAGAAAATGAGAGTTATCGATTTACAGTCCCTTCAATTCGCAGAGAATTGTCACCTATCATTGAACGAAATAGTGAGAATAAGCTATTCTTGTCAACAGCTGCTGCTTGGAATAGTAAGACAATACTTGTACCATTCAAGTGGTTTTTAAAAATTGATACTTATGGACCAATTACTGCCGGTAGTTTAATGCCGAATGTAGAAGGTTTATTATCTGATGAAAATAACAAAGAGTTACGTTTTTTTATACAAGATCTTTTGCGAAAGGCAGATATAAACATTGCAGATTATCGATATACTTCAAAAGAAGTAGATATGGATGAGTTTATTAAGCAAAATCCACCGTTATCGATGATTTCGAAGTTATTGCCTCCTAAACAAAAAAGAATAGATATCAAAATGATTCATAATATAATCAATGATGAAGGAGAAGAGAAATCTGGTGAACTTGATTTTAATGATGAATCTGCGGGTACTCAAAATTTATTTCTTTTCAGTCCATTATTGTTAAAAGCTTTTAAGGAAGGTTCAATCTTATGTATAGATGAATTTGATGCTAGTTTGCATCCGTTGTTGCTCATACAATTAATTGCGTTCTTTAATGATCCTGAAATCAATAAGGCTAATGCACAGCTTATTATTTCTACTCATGCAACAGAGTTATTGACAGATAAAATCCAAAGGCGTGATCAAATATACTTTATGCAAAAAAACAATAAAACTGGTGAATCTGAATTATACTCTCTTGATGAATTCTCGACACATGGAAATAAAAATATCCCCAAAGCATATCTTATTGGAAGATAC
>CALYVJ010000045.1 GCA_945494195.1 uncultured Selenomonas sp.
AAACAGCGCACCAGCCGGCGCTTCCGCAGCTTTTTGATAGCGGGCAGCGGTATCAAGCCCTTCCAAGGATAGGGAGTGAATCATGGCCAATTCCTGCTGCTCGGCATCACGGGGAAGGAGTATCCCCATGGAACGGTAGACATCCTGCACAAATGAGGAACAGTCCACGCTCTCCTCCATACCGCCCCATCCATAGACATCATCCAGGAACTTCAAAGACTGACGCACGAAATTATTAGGCGTACATGGAAGATACCCGAGATTTACTGTTCTGTCAGACCTGATGGGAACCTCTGCTTCCGAAAGGTGACCATTGATTTCCACGGGAATAACAGCCTGATAGACACCTCCATGAGGTACTGATGATTTCAAAGGAATGATGCTTCCCATTTGGAATAGGACATCCCATGCGCCACTCACACGAACTTTTTTCTTATGGTCCGTAACCACGAGGAAATTTTGAGGCGATACATATTCTTCCCATTTTTCCCGCTCCGTAAAGCCAATAGCACCAAGACTTACCCAGCCCATGTAGTAACGTCCGATGGCAAAAGCATAGGCTCCATCCTTGCTCATATGCAATACTAGCAGTGGTTCACAGGGGTCGAGAGCTGTGCCTTGCAAATCATCATAATGCTGAAAGGACTTGTCATCAAAATAGTATCGGGCAGTAGGCAGAAGACGCATATCGGTACGCATGGTAACCACGCCATAGCGAACATTGACACTCGTTGGAACAGTGTCCAGATTGCAGTTGTCCTGTGCCATTTGGTAATCCGCCTGGGAAATTGGCCTTCCCCCTTTGTCATAATGCTCGCCAGGGTCGACTTCCCCACGGAAATCCTGCTGCGCACTAAGTATCAACTCTTTCAACGTGACACTGTCAACTTCCTGCGGATAGGTTATCAGATCCGTCAAACTTGACGTTTCCTCCCGTATCGCTTGATTGACGGAAGCAATCTCCTCCTGTGTCAGGCAAAGTTTGTCCCCATCAGGATTCCTCACTGTCCAATAACCAGCAGTGGCTCTAGCACCATGAATAGCAATCGATGCGTAGGACGTGCTTCCAACACCAAACAAAATCAGCAACGCCGTGATTGCTACGAAAAAAACATTCTTTTCCCAAGCTGTCTTTTGCTGATTTTCACAAGAATATTTCTGCATATGATTTTCTCCCTTCTTACGATAAGACTCCGCTTACAAAGCATCACCGAGGCTTCAAAAGAAACGATCCGCCCCAGTATCAACCCTAGGGATAATCCTTAAACCACCTTGCCGTCTATAAACCTACCTATGATTCATTTATATTCTATAAAATTATGGTAATTCCTGTTTTTTCTATACGAGATTGGCATCGGGTGAAATCAGTCACATAACATCAGGCATCCAGTCAAGTAAAAATAAGCAAATACACAGCTTTTGTTTAGATATTGGGGCATCTGCAAAGTATGCGTAATCGATTGTACCACAAAAGGCGGTCCATCAGCTCTTTCGAGCTGGTGGACCGCCTTCATCAATAGGGATGTGCTATTCCACAGTCCCTTCATGGTTGCAATATGCAATTAGACGAGCTCGATGATAACCATCGGAGCAGCGTCACCACGGCGTACGCCGAGCTTCAGGATACGCGTGTAACCGCCCTGGCGGTCAGCGTATTTAGCTGCGATCTCATCGAACAGCTTTCTTACAACATCTTCATCAGACAGGGCTGCGATAGCCTTGCGACGAGCGCTCAAGTCGCCACGCTTTGCAAGCGTGATCAGCTGCTCAGCAAATTTGCGGAGCTCTTTTGCCTTAGCTTCCGTCGTCTCAATGCGGCCATATCTGAAGAAGGAAGTAAGAATGCTAGCAAACAGCGCCTTACGGGCTGCGGAGTTACGTCCTAATTTTCTGTAGCTCATTTATTTCCCTCTTTTCAATCGTTGTTTTCTCTCAGAGCCAAACCGAGTTCCTCGAGCTTCTTCTTGACTTCCTCAAGAGATTTGCGTCCGAGGTTGCGGACCTTCATCATGTCATCTTCCGTCTTCTCAGCAAGGTCAGCGACCGTGTTGATGTTAGCGCGTTTCAGGCAGTTGAAGGAACGTACCGAGAGGTCGAGGTCTTCAATGGTCATTTCGAGGACCTTCGAAGAATCATCCTCTACCTCTTCTGGGAAGGATGCCTCCTCCTCCTCAATCTCATCCGGCAGACCGTCCATGTTCTGGAACAGTTTGAGGTGCATGACGAGAATGCCAGCAGCCTTGCTGACAGCTTCTTCCGGACGAAGCGAACCATCGGTCCAAACTTCAAGAATCAGCTTGTCATAGTCCGTGACATTGCCTACACGCGTATCCTGTACGGTGTAGTTCACGCGCTGTACCGGGGAGAAAATGGAATCAATTGGAATGATACCAATCGAATCTTCCGGCTTCTTGTTCTTGTCAGCCGGAACGTAGC
Organism: uncultured Selenomonas sp.; assembly: GCA_945494195.1. Classification (GTDB taxonomy): domain Bacteria; phylum Bacillota; class Negativicutes; order Selenomonadales; family Selenomonadaceae; genus Selenomonas_A. Next base: position 2,437 of record CALYVJ010000045.1, read on the forward strand.
CGCGGCCGCGTTCAACGGTCATCTCAATCTTGAGTTTGCCCGTCTCATCAACCGTAGCAATATGGAGGTCCGGATTGAGAATCTCAATGTCGGCATCACAGATGATGTCGGCAGCCGTAACTTCCTTCTCGCCTTCCACGTCAATGCGGATAACCTTCGGCTCATTGCCTGCCATTTTGAGGCAGAGCTGCTTCAGGTTCAGGACGATATTAGTTACGTCATCCCGGACCCCCGGAATCGTAGAGAACTCATGGAGAACGCCATCGATCCGGATGGAGGTAATTGCAGCACCCTCCAGCGAGGACAGGAGCATACGGCGCAGGCTGTTGCCAAACGTCGTGCCATAACCACGCTCGAGCGGCTCGCAGATGAATTTACCGTAACGGTTGTCTTCACTGATTTCCGCAATTTCAATTTTCGGTTTCTCGATGTCTATCATCTGAAATGAACCTCCTCAATAATCAATGAAACACTATGCACACAGGCACAAATATTCATTATTTGGAGTACAACTCGACGATAGCCTGCTCGTTGACAGGAACATCGATCTCTTCACGGTTCGGGAAACGAGTTACCGTACCCGTAAGGTTGGCCTGATCAGCCTGGAGCCATGCCGGAGCGGACAGAGCGTTGTTGCTCTCTTTGAGCTCTTTGAAGAAGGCATTGCTCTGGCTCTTCTCGCTAACAGCGATAACGTCGTTAGCGGAAACCAGTGCCGAAGGGATGTCCAGACGTTTGCCGTTGACCGTGAAATGACCATGACGAACAAGCTGACGAGCCTGACGGCGCGTATTAGCAAGGCCAAGACGGAAAACGACATTGTCAAGACGACGCTCAAGAAGGCCCAGCAGGTTTTCACCCGTTACCCCCTGCATCTTCTTAGCTTTATCGTAGTATCCACGGAACTGTTTCTCCAGTACACCGTAGATGAACTTTGCTTTCTGCTTTTCTTTCAGCTGCAGACCATACTCAGAAACCTTACGGTTCGTACGACGCGGCTGACGTTTCGATTCTTTGGAACGACCAATAACAGCCGGCTCGATGCCAAGTGCACGGCATCTTTTAATGGCTGGTACTCTATCAATTGCCATCTAGTAATTGCACCTCCTATTAAACTCTTCTACGCTTCGGCGGACGGCAGCCATTGTGCGGAATCGGGGTAACATCTTTGATCATGTTAACCTCGAGGCCCGTTGCCTGCAGGGAACGGATTGCGGCTTCACGGCCAGCACCAGGACCCTTAACGTAAACCTCGACCTGCTTGAGGCCATGCTCCATAGCTGCTTTAGCAGCCGTCTCAGCAGCCATCTGAGCTGCGAACGGAGTGCTCTTACGGGAACCACGGAAACCAAGGCCGCCTGCGCTAGCCCAGGAAAGTGCATTACCGCTCTTATCAGTGAGCGTTACAATCGTATTATTGAACGTAGAGCTAATGTGCGCTACGCCGTATTCAATGTTCTTACGAACTTTTTTCTTCGTGCGAACTGCTTTCTTAACTGCCACCAGTTAACCCTCCTTTATTAGTCTTTCTTCTTGCCTGCTACAGCCTTTTTCGGGCCTTTACGCGTGCGGGCGTTGTTCTTAGTGTTCTGTCCACGGACAGGAAGGCCAAGACGGTGGCGACGACCACGGTAGCAGCCGATATCAACGAGTCGTTTGATGTTCATCTGACGCTCACGGCGAAGGTCACCTTCGACGAGAACGCTCTTATCGATGGCATCACGAAGTTTTACAACTTCATCCTCCGTGAGGTCACGCGTACGGGTATCCGGGTTGATGCCAGTCTCCTGAAGAAGATCCTTCGAAGTCTTCAAACCAATACCAAAAATGTACGTCAATGCAATTTCAATTCTCTTGTCACGGGGTAAATCTACACCGGCAATACGTGCCATTAATAAAGCACCTCCTTATTCAATAATTAACCTTGTCTCTGTTTATGTTTCGGATTTTCGCAGATGACCATAACACGGCCTTTGCGTTTAATGACTTTGCATTTTTCACAAATCCGTTTTACTGACGGTTTTACCTTCATCTTGTGGTTGCCCCCTTTTCTTTATTGTCAGTCTCATTTTGCTAGTATACCATGTTTATTCCGTCCTGCCTAGTAGCAAACGAAAAAAAAGGTAAATATTTTTAAACCCGCAAAAGCGGAGATGACTTATTTGAATCGGTAGGTTATACGGCCACGCGTTAAGTCATATGGCGTGAGTTCGATAGTGACTTTGTCACCGGGAAGAATGCGGATGAAGTTCATGCGAATCTTGCCGGATACATGCGCCAGTACAACATGACCATTCTCGAGCTCAACCTGGAACATTGCATTCGGCAGTGCCTCCAGAACTTTGCCCTCTACTTCGATAACATCTTGCTTCGACATGTTTTTCTCCTTTTATGGAAATTGGTTGGGCCAAAGTCATCTAAGGAGCTTTTGCATTTTCTTTTAATGCCATGCCCAACAACAGGTTGTCTATCAATTTCTTATAATCATTGTAATGGGCGGCAAATATTCTTTTTGCCGCCCTTACAATAACTTCTATCGTTCAGTGAATTTCACCAACAGATATAACTCAGTCTTTCAGGGTCTCAACGAGATCTTTCGTGACTTTGTCAATCGCCTGTCTGCCATCAACTTCCGTATAGATGCCAGCTTTCTGATAATACTCAATCAGCGGCTTCGTGGAAGCTTCGTATACGGAAAGGCGATTCGTCATCGTCTCAGCCGTATCGTCTGCACGCTGGAAGAGCTCGCCACCACATTCATCGCAAACACCATCCTTCTGCGAAGGATTGAATTTAACATGATAGGTAGCACCGCACTTCTTGCAGATGCGACGTCCAACTGCACGCTCAACGAGGTCAGCAGCCGGAACATTGATGTTCAGTACACGCTTCAGGCTCAAACCGAGATCTTTCATGATACCATCGAGAGCATCAGCCTGCTCGACCGTACGCGGAAAACCATCGAGAATGAAACCTTTTTTACAGTCGTCCTGAGCCAAACGGTCACGCACAATGCCGACCGTAACGGAATCCGGAACCAAATTGCCAGCGTCGATATAGGACTTAGCAAGCTTGCCCATTTCCGTACCTTCCTTCATAGCAGCACGGAACATGTCGCCCGTGGAGATATGCGGAATGTTGAACTCTTTGACCAGTTCAGCCGCCTGCGTGCCTTTACCGGCACCCGGGGGGCCCATTAACAAGATATGCATGGTTTTGCCTCCTCTTATTTCATGAACCCTTCGTAGTGACGCATTACAATCATGGACTCTATCTGTTTCATCGTCTGCAGCGCAACGCCGACAACGATGAGCAGTGCCGTACCGCCGAAGTAAACGCCTTCAATATGAGTTGCACCAGCAACCAAGTTCGGCAGGACTGCAATAAAGGCCAAGAATATGGAGCCCGCAAGGGTGATACGTGTCATGACATGATCTAAATAATCTGCCGTTGGCTGTCCCGGACGAATGCCCGGGATGAAACCACCGTATTTTTTCAGATTCTCTGCCATATCCGATATCTTTACGGTAACCGCAGTATAAAAATAAGTGAAGAAGATGATCATACCAACGTATAACGTGGTCTGAAGCGGTTTTCCCCACTCAAGATAACTGGCAATCGTCTTTACCCAGGGAATATCAATAAACTGGGCAATGGTTACTGGAAACATCAGCACGGATGACGCAAAGATTATTGGGATAACTCCCGCCTGGTTAACCTTGAGCGGGATATGGCTGGAATGACCACCATAAGCTTTCTGCCCTACTACCCGTTTCGCATAGGAAATGGGGATACGGCGGAAGCCGTTCTCAACGTGAACCACGAATACAACCATCGCAATAGCGATAACCGCAAACATGAATACACTGAAATAGCTGATCGTACCAGCCTGAACGTAGTGATAAATCGTTCCGATGTTTTTCGGCAAAGCAGCAACGATACCAGCGAAGATGATAAGCGAAATACCATTACCAACGCCCTGAGCCGTTATCTGTTCACCAAGCCACATGAGGAACACCGTACCAGCCGTCAGCGTGATTGCAATAATCAAGATGTTGACGGGATTCGGATTTAATATGGCAGCCTTCAGGCCAATGGCCATGCCAATCGCCTGAAAGAATGCCAGCACTACCGTAAGATAGCGCGTTACCTGAGTGGTTTTCTTATGGCCCTCCTGACCTTCCTTGGACCATTGCTCCAACGTCGGGATGACAACATTCAAAAGCTGAATGATAATCGCGGCGTTGATATACGGAGTAATGGACATTGCAAAGATGGAGAACTTACTGAAAGCACCACCCGAAAAGAGATCTAACAGACCGAAGAGATTGCCATTGGCAAATAATTGCTCAATTGCCGTCGGATCAACTCCCGGTACCGGAATATGGGTTCCCATCCGGAAAATCGCAAACATAATCAGCGTAAACGTGATTTTCTGACGAAGTTCCGGGATTTTCCATACATTGCCAAGGGCTGAGAGCACCTCAGATCACCTCGACTTTGCCGCCTGCTGCCGTCATTTTCTGCTCGGCAGCCTTCGTGAAGCCGTTGGCGCGAACCGTGAGCTTCTTCGTGAGCTCGCCGTTCCCGAGGATACGGATGCCGTCCTGAACGTTTTTCAGTATACCGGACTCAACCAGAGCTACCGGATCAACCGTTGCACCATCCTCGAAACGATTCAGGGATTCAACGTTAACCTCAGCGTAGGTTTTCGCCCAGATATTTTTGAAGCCACGTTTCGGGAGACGACGATAAAGCGGCATCTGGCCACCCTCGAAGCCAGTGCGAACGCCGCCGCCGCTACGAGAATTCTGACCTTTCATGCCCTTACCGGAAGTCTTGCCGTTGCCGGAGCCGATACCGCGACCTACACGGTTGCGAACTTTACGGGAACCAGCTGCTGGCTGTAATTCATGTAATTTCATCTAGTGCACCTCCTGTTCTATGATTAGTCTGCGATTTCTTCTACTGCGATCAGATGCTCAACTTTGTGGAGCTGGCCACGGATGGCCGGGTTGTCCGGAAGCTCAACAACAGAGTTGATTTTGCGCAGGCCCAGAGCGCGAACCGTCTTGCGCTGCGTTTCCGGGCGGCCGATGAGGCTTCTTTTAAGCGTAACTTTAACTTTTGCCATTGTACAGCCTCCTATTAACCTAAGATTTCCTGAACCGTTTTGCCACGGAGCTCTGCAACCGCTTCTGCATTCTTCAGAGCCTTGAGGCCTTCAACCGTTGCACGAACCATGTTGTTCGGGTTGGAAGAACCGAGGGACTTCGTCAGAATATCTTTGATACCTGCAAGCTCGAGTACGGCACGAGCCGGGCCACCAGCGATGACACCAGTACCTTTTGCAGCCGGTTTAAGCATTACGCGGCCAGCACCGAAGATACCAACCATTTCATGAGGAATCGTGCGCTCATCGAGGAGAGAAACCTCTACAAGATTTTTCTTTGCATCCTCAACGCCTTTACGGATTGCCTCCGGAACCTCAGCAGCTTTGCCGAGGCCAACGCCAACTTTGCCTTTCTTGTTGCCAACAACGACAAGGGCGCTGAACGAGAAGCGACGGCCGCCTTTGACGACTTTAGCTACTCGATTGATATATACAACTTTCTCCTCAAACTCTGGAGCTTCGTTGTCCATATTTCTAGCCATTCATTTACCTCCTTATATCGATGATTTAGAATTTCAGACCAGCTTCACGAGCGGCCTCAGCCAGAGCAGCAACACGGCCATGGTAAACATAACCGCCACGGTCGAATACGACCTCTTTGATGCCCTTTTCGAGAGCACGTTTAGCGACTTCAGCACCGACAGCTTTTGCAGCCTCGATGTTACCACCGTAGTTCTCGAAACCCTTATCCTGGGAGCTAGCGGACACGAGCGTCACGCCGTTCTCATCATCAATGACCTGAGCGTAAATGTTTGCCAGGCTGCGATAAACGTTGAGGCGCGGACGAGCTGCCGTACCTGCGATATGGTTGCGGACACGCAGATGACGTTTCTGACGTGCCTTATTCTTATCTGCTTTAAGAAGCACAGGGATTCACTCCTTTCTCGAATCAGTACCTTATTTCTTACCCTTTGCGCCAGCTTTACCCTCTTTACGACGGATATGCTCGCCAGCATATTTGATACCTTTGCCTTTGTACGGCTCCGGCTCACGGAAGCTGCGGATCTCTGCAGCAATCTGGCCAACGACCTCTTTATCGATACCAGAAACCGTGATAGCGTTCGCAGACGGGCACTCGAATTTGATGCCCTGCGGCGGCTCAACAACAACCGGGTGAGAGAAACCAAGGGACAGGTTCAGCGTGTTACCCTTAAGCTGGGCACGGTAGCCGACACCATTGATTTCGAGATTCTTGGAGAAACCTTCCGTTACACCAACAACCATGTTGTTGATGAGGGAACGGGACAGACCATGGAGAGATCTGTGGTTCTTATCGTCGGACGGACGCTCAACTTTGCAGATTGCGCCATCGACAGTTACTTTAATATCCGGATGAATATGGCGGGAAAGTTCACCTTTCGGGCCCTTTACTTTGACCAGATTGTCCTCGCCAACCGTAACAGTTACGCCAGCTGGGATTTCAATCGGTGCATTACCAATTCTTGACATCTGTACACCTCCTGACTACTTCGATTACCAAACGTATGCAACGACTTCGCCGCCGAGACCAGCTTTACGAGCCTGCTTGTCGCTCATGATTCCCTTGGACGTGGAAATGATAGCGATGCCGAGGCCGCCGAGAACGCGCGGGAGCTCATCGTGTTTAGCATACTGACGAAGACCAGGCTTCGAGATGCGTTTGATACCGGAAATAACCTTCTCACGGTTCGGGCCGTATTTGAGGGAAACAGTAATAACACCCTGTTTGTTGTCCTCAGTGAAGGTGTAGTCATTGATGAAACCCTCTTCCTTCAGGACCTCTGCGATAGCGGTCTTGACTTTGGAACCCGGGATTTCAACACTCTCGTGGAATACATTGTTTGCATTGCGCAAACGAGTCAGCATATCTGCAATAGGATCAGTCATTGCCATTGAATCGATATCCTCCTTTTATCTTTAAATAATTACCAGCTGGCTTTGGTTACGCCAGGAATAGCGCCTTTGTAGCTCTGCTCACGGAAGCAGATACGGCACATGTCGAATTTACGCATGTAACCGTGCGGACGGCCGCAGATTTTGCAACGATTATAAGCGCGCGTGGAGAATTTCGGCTCTTTGCTCCACTTTTCTACCATAGACTTCTTAGCCAAATTTCCTTACCTCCTTATGCACTGAACGGCATACCCATGAGTTTCAGGAGCTCTCTGGCTTCTTCATCCGTCTGTGC
>CALYVJ010000046.1 GCA_945494195.1 uncultured Selenomonas sp.
GGGAGTTTGTAGGTTTTCCGCCGAGATTTGGATTGGCTTTTTTGTCGTAGTAGATTTTGTGGCCGTTGCTATTGATGTTGTTGAAGGTCATATCAGCGTCGCTGATGGTGGTGAGATAAGAATTGCCGGTAACCTCCCAAACTGCGTCCTTAGCTAGATTCAAGACTGCTGCATCGGCGGTGTAGTCCTCGTTGAAGGAACCGGTCCAGTGACTGCCGCTTTGGAGGTTCAGAGTAACCCGGCTGATGGTGTTGGCGAAGATTTTTCCCTTCAGTTCCTGATGCATGGCATTCAGGGTGAAGCAACCGCCGTTTTTGCCTTCATTGCCCCAACGATCGCTGGCTACCTGGATCAGCACATCTCCGTTCTGTACGAGCTGCGTGCTGTCGAGGGTGGCGGTAGCTGTGGTATTGGTGATATAGAACATCGGTCCATCAGACTTGTTGGTGAGGATGGAGTTCTTGGCGGTGAATTTTGCTTCGCCAACGGCAATTTCACTGCCCATGGCCTCGCCTGTGCCGTTGGTAAGCTGGATATTGCCTGTTGAGTAGATGCAGGGACTGCCTTCGCCGGAGGTGACGATTTTCGCGTTTTCGACGATGACATTGCCCTCCCCGCGATCAGTGACCAGGGCCCCGCAGTGAGCGCCTTCCGTGGTGATTTCTACATCCTTGGCCTGAATGGTACCGCCATAGGTGGCATCAAGTCCGCGGGAGGAATTGTTTTTGGTGTGGATAACTACATGGTTCACATTGACGACGCTCTTTTTGCCCGTGGAAAAGATAGCATTAGCACCATCGGCATTGGAATCGAGCTTGAGATTGGACAGGGTAGCGATGCTGTTGCTCGACAGGAAGACCGCATTTTGTCCAGAGAAATTGCTGGCATCTACGTCACTGGAATCGCCGGTTTTGCTAAGGGTCGAGTTTGTCAGGGTGACGGTGGCTCCATTGCGGGCCAGGAAGGCGTTTTCATCGGCGGAAGACGCCGTGAGGGTTTGGTTATCATAGGTGCCCGATTCATGGTCACTGATAAGTTGCGCAGTGAGCTGGGAGGCATCCTTCGGTTCCCCTCCTAGATCATGTATAATCACTCCTTCAAGGCAATCCCTGCCGGATATTCTAAGCTAATTATAAAGGACAGGAATTAAACCGTGGTGTGTCATTTATTAGATGAAAATTAACCTTTTATCCAAGTTATCCACAGAAAAGAGGGGATTAATCCTCAGTTTTGGTGGATAAACTAGCCATTGCTAGGGGAAAAGGAGGAGTTTATCCACAATATCCACAGGATAAGGGAAATAATGTGTGGATAAATGGCGGAGAGGGAAATTTGAGTTTTTGGTGTGTTTGTGCTAGCATAAGGGAGATGGCAAAAGATGACATCACGATGGTGAGTTATACTTTTCCGGATTGAAATCGAATACGCTTCGGTTGTGAACTGCTTAGATCCTAAGGACTGAGACAGAGAGGACACCCGTGCGACTTCCCGATAATTTTATTTTTGATTATGGGCTTTTTGCGCGCCTTTCAGGTCTCTCTGAGAGGCGCTTTTTGATTTTCCGGACCACTTTTATCATTCTTTTGCCTCGGAAAATTTTATATTTTTAAGGAGGTTTTTCTTTTGAAGAAAATCATCAAGATGCTGGTGGATAACCTGGCACTGCTGGTTATTGCTGTCGGTGTGCTGGGAGCTGTGGCACCATGGACCCTGACCTGGGTAGGGCCGTATGTTTCCTGGATGCTTGGGGTGGTCATGTTTGGAATGGGCATGACCCTTCGGGTAGAGGATTTCCGCAATGTGCTCAAAGCTCCATGGCAGGTCGGGCTCGGTGTGGCGGCCCAGTTCATCATCATGCCCTTGGTTGCCTATGGGCTGGTGAAGGCTTTTCAGCTGCCGCCGGAATTGGCGGTGGGGGTCATTCTCGTGGGGACTTGTCCCGGTGGAACGGCCTCGAATGTCATCGCTTATCTGGCGAAAGGGGATGTGGCCCTGTCGGTATCCATGACGATGACGACAACCCTGTTGGCACCGATTGTCACCCCGGCCTTGACCTGGTTTTTTGCCGATGCCTGGGTGAACGTTTCGTTCGTGTCTATGATGCTTTCCATTGCGGAGATGGTTTTGGCACCGGTGCTGTTAGGCCTGGCGCTTCATCACTTCGCGGAGCGGCAGACGGCACGCATCATGCCGGCCATGCCGCTAGTATCGGTGGTTTGCATCGTATTGCTGGTGGGCTGTGTGGTGGCGCTGTCGGCTGCCAAGCTGATGGAAGTAGGCGTATTGATGTTTGGTCTTGTCGTCCTGCATAACAGCTTTGGACTGCTGCTGGGGGATGTCATGGCCTGTGCCTGCCATTTGGATTCGCGGAAAGCACGGACCGTGGCTATCGAAGTGGGGATGCAGAATTCGGGTATGGCGGCTAGTCTTGCCATCCTGTATTTTAATCCGGCGGCCGCTATCCCGGGGGCTATTTTCAGCGTCTGGCATAATGTGTCGGGCTCCATCGTGGCAAATTATTTTGCCCGCAAGGAGGAGAAGGAAGCGTTAAGGACAGTTCATGCGTAATCGTACAAAGAGGGGAAGCAATCATGAAAATTTTACGTACCGTCAAAGAAATTCAGGCTTATGCAAAGGAAATGAAAGCTGCTGGGAAGAAAATCGGTTTGGTGCCGACGATGGGGGCCTTGCATGAGGGGCATCTGACGCTGATGCGGAAGGCACGGGAAACCTGCGATATTGTCATTGCTTCGGTTTTCGTAAATCCGGTCCAATTCGGTCCCAATGAGGATTACGAGGCATATCCGCGCCGGTTTGAGGCCGATTGCGAAAAGCTGGAGTCCGTATCCGTGGATGCGGTATTCCATCCAGAGCCTGAGGAGATGTATCCGGAGGGCTTTTCGACGTATGTGACGGTGGAGGGAGAGATTACCGATAAACTCTGCGGGGCACAGCGTCCCGGCCATTTCCGTGGGGTTGCGACTGTCGTGACGAAGCTCATCAATCTGGCGCGCGCCGATGAGGCCTTCTTTGGACAGAAGGACGCCCAGCAGGTGGTAGTTATCCGCCGCTTCGTGGAGGATCTGAATCTCAACGTCCATATCCATATGGTTCCGATTGTCCGTGAGGAAAGCGGCCTTGCCCGCAGCTCACGCAACCAGTACCTGTCCGCTGAGGAGAAGGAAGCGGCTCTGGTGCTCTCCCGTAGTTTGAAGCGGGCAGAGGAAGCCTATGCGCATGGGGAGCGCAATGTGGAAAAACTGAAGTCGGTGGTAAAGAACACCCTTAACGATGAGCCTCTGGCAGCGGTGGATTATGTAGATTTGTATTCGTTCCCGGGCCTTACGCCCATGTACATGGTGGCAGAACCGGCACTGTTGGCCATTGCGGTGAAAATTGGCAAGACCCGCTTGATTGACAATACCATTTTGGGAAAGGAGAGAGCGTGAAATGATGTTGAATCTGCTAAAGGGAAAGATTCATTGTGCAACGGTGACGGAGGCCAATCTCCAGTATATGGGCAGCATCACGATTGATGAAGAGCTTATGGAAAAAGCCGGCATTATCCCCAATGAACGGGTGCAGGTGGTGGATAACAACAACGGCGCGCGGCTGGAGACCTATACGATACCAGGGCCAAGGGGGTCGGGGGTTGTCTGCCTCAATGGGGCCGCGGCGCGCTGTGCCCAGGTAGGGGACGTGGTCATTATCATGGCCTACGCGCTTTTCGACGAAGTCGAGGCCAAGGCACATAAGCCCAAAGTTGTCATGGTTGATGAAAAGAACAAAATAAAAGAGGTCCGCCACGTGGAGTACCACGGACAGACCGAATAAGATAAAGAAAGCTCCACTGCGTGATTTTATGCCAGTGGAGCTTTTTAGTATAGCGGAGTTTGCACGAAATCGCATTATAGGACTTTGGTGGAGAAGATGGTTTTGTATTTGGCGGTAAATTCTTTTTGCCGTTGCAGCAGTGCCTGGTTTTCATTATAGAGGCAGAACAAGGTGAGCAGCAGGGCGGCAAGGTCTGCTGCGGGAACGGCCAGCCATACGCCTGGGAGCCCTAAATAGCGGGGCAGGAGCATGAGGAAAATCACGATGCCTGCGAGATTGCGCACGAAGGATAACAGGGCAGAGGTCTTGCCGTTGGACAGGGCGGTGAAAAAGCCGGAGGCGAAAAGGTTGAAGCCGACGAGCAGGAAACTTAGGGAAAACAGCAGGAATCCCGACAGCGTCAGGGTAAAGGTGGGTCCGCCATTGGGCAGGAACAGCGTGATGAGCGGCGTGGCGAGCAGGCGGGAGGCGGCAAAGGCCAGCAGGCTGAGGCTGGTGATGACGCCAAGGCTGATTTTCAGCAGGCGGTTGAGTTCTTGATGGTGGAGGGCTCCGTAATGGTAGGAGAAAATGGGGACAACGCCATTGGTAAAGCCCATGAGGATAGACGTCAGCAGCATTTCTGCGTAAAGAATAACCGAGATGGCGGCGACGCCGTTTTCGCCGGCCCAGCGGAAGGTGATAAGGTTGAACAGGAAGGTCACCAGCCCTACGGAAAGCTGGGTGACGAGTTCGGAGACGCCATTGCTGCAGGCAGCGCGCAGAACCGGAAGCTCTGGCCGGAAGGCGCGAAGATGCAGGGTGCGGCTAAAGCGTGTGAAGTAGATAAGGCCAATGCCGGCAGCCAGCAGGTCGGCTATGCCGGTGGCCAGTGCCGCGCCGCTGATGCCGAGTTCCCACTCAGCCAGAAAGAGGTAGTCCAGAGCGGCATTGGTGATACCGCTGGCAACGGATACGAGGAAGCCTTGGATGGGCCGGCCATCGGCGATATAAAAGGCATTGAAGATGACCATTAGAGTTGCTGCCGGGAAGAAGGGCAGCAGTATGCCGAGGTAGAGGCGGCAGTCAGCCAGCATTGCTGGACTGGCGCCGAGGAAATCCAGGATGGGAGCGAGAAACAGGCCAACACTTAAGGCGAGGCAAAGGGCAATCCCTGCCCCAGCTGCGGTCAGCCAGGCAAAGCGATGGTTGGCGGCGGCAACCTGCCCTTCCCCTAGATTTTTCGCCACGATGGCAGACCCGCCTGAAGCCAGCATGATAGCCAGCCCCAATACCAGATTAATGACTGGATAGACGATATTGGAAGCTGCCAGGGCCAGTGCTCCGGCATAGCGGCCAATGAAGATGCCGTCGGTCACCGTGTAGAGCGAGATGACGAGCATCATGCCTATCGAAGGAGCGGCGAAGCGCAGCAGGGAAAAAATAGTGAACCGCTGCGCCAGTGGTGTGGAGTTGCTATCTTCCATAAATATCTTTCCTTTCTTGTAATTTCCTTGTATAGTTATCTTAAAGTATACAGTAACTGTAATGTCAAGGGAGGGAAGGCCATGAAACGGAGGCTGACATTTCACACCGGGGAATTTGCCAGGATTGTCGGGGTCAACAAACGCACCCTTCATTATTATGATGAACAGGGAATCTTCAAGCCGGACCATGTGGCAGAAAACGGCTACCGCAGTTATTCATTCCGGCAGTTCTATCCCTTTTATCTGTTGCGCATGCTGCGCGGCATGGGGCTGGAAATTTCCGAAATCAAGGAATACATGGAGCATCGCAGTCCGGCGCGGCTGGATGCCCTGCTGGGGGAGCAGCAGCAATGGCTGAAACAGGAGCAGGCCAAAATCCGGCGGCAGCTGCGCATTGTAGAAAATCAGCGCCATCTGCTGGAACTCGCCAAGACAGTGGCCTGCGGAAAAGTGGAGGAATTAGAACTGCCCGCGGCGCGGCTGGTACTCTCGCGCAATACGAGGCGGCAGGCTGCTGCTGAGGATTGGCCTATGGTCGAGCAGATGGCAACGGAACATGAGCGGCAGGTAACAGAGCTTCAGTTAAGTGCCGGTCTGGGCGTTGGTGCGATGGTGGCAGCGAGGGATTTCCTGCAGCCCGGGCAGGAGGGCATACTCAGTCATTTCTTTACCATAATTCATGGCCTCTATCGCAGTGTGGAACGGGAATACCGGTACGAGCGGCCGGCAGGGACCTATCTCGTCACCTATTTCCAGGGGGATTATGATGATACGGCTGAGGCCTACCGACTGCTGCGGCAGTATATCAAGGAGAATGACTGCCAGGTTGGTGCCTTTTCCTATGAAGAAAGTATTCTGGAAAACATGAGTCTGAGTGATTCGAGCGGTTTTATCACGCGGATTGCCGTCCAGAAAATATAGCGGGAAATTTAATCTGATTTTAATAAAATATTTAAGAAAATCCTGTTAAAATAGCTCCATTCCACTTATCAGAAAGGAAAAAATATGCAAATGACAAATAAAACGCGATTGTGGCTGACGGTATTTTTAGGCATCATGTCCGCCATGGCACCTTTATCGACCGACATGTACCTGCCGGCACTGCCGACGGTGCAGCTGGATTTTGGGATTTCGGCCTCATTGGCCCAGCTAACCTTGACGATGACGATTATCGGCATGGCGCTGGGGCAGATCTTTACAGGGCCCTTGAGTGACCGCTATGGACGGAAAGGGCCGTTGTTCATCGGGATGCTTTTGTTTATCGTATCGACAGCAGGCTGTGTCTTTGCCCAGGATATCCGGCTGTTTTTGGTATTCCGCTTCTTGGCCGGCTTTGCCGGGGCCAGCGGCATCGTCATCGCCCGGGCAATTGCGCGGGATGTCTGCGAAGGGGCAGAACTCACGCGGTTCTTTGCCCTGCTGATGATGGTCCATGGCCTGGCACCAATCCTCGCTCCAGTACTGGGCGGCCAAATCCTGTTGTTCACGAGCTGGCGCGGTGTCTTCGTGATGCTGGTATTCATTGGCATCCTGCAGGCCCTCGCAACGCTTATCTATAAGGAGACCCTGCCGCAGGACCAGCGGCTGCAAAATCTTGGCGAATCCTTCAAGAAATATCCGCAGCTGTTGAAAGACCGTTACTTTTTGGGACATTGCCTGTTGCAGTGCTTTATTTTCGGTGCGTTCTTTGCTTATTTGGCAGGTTCTTCCTTTGTCTTCCAGAATATCTATCAGGTATCCCCGCAACAGTTCAGCCTGATTTTCGGCTTCATCGGAATGGGGCTGATGTTTGCTGGCATGCTGCCGGCACGGCTGGCAGGGCGGGTGTCGGATGTGCTCTTGTTGAAATGGTCCATTGTGATTCCGCTGGCGGGTGCGATTGTCCTGTTGGCTGTGTTCTTGCTGGGGGCATCAATCACCTATACGGGGACGTGGTGGTTCTTCACGGTGGTTCCTCTGTCCGTCATGGGGGCTGCCAGCTTCTCGCTGGCGCTGTCGCGTCAGGGGCGTAATGCTGGCAGTGCCAGCGCCATGATTGGCTTTTTTTCCATGATCCTCGGTGCATGTATGATGCCGGTGGTGGGCATCATGGGGGACCATACGGCCATTCCGATGGCGGTAATCATGGTCACAGGTTATGCGCTGGGGGTAATCTGTTTCTATACGATGATTGCTCCGGAACATCGGACAGAATAAAATAAAAGGAAAATAGAGGAAGAAACGCCTGCCGGAGCGAAATGTCTCAGATGATGGGAGGCGATTCTGAGTCCGCATACGGTCATGTATGCGGATTATTTCCACTTGTCGCCCGGGGCTGGGGCCGCTGGTTCCTTTGCCGCTTTCCGGGCTCCGCAGGTTCGGGTCGAAACTGCGTACCCCCTGTGACGCCGGAGGAACTTGCGTGGCTGGTATATGACGTCGATGTGCTTACGGAGCCGGAACCTATCGATTCCCCTGATCAGCTGGATGTCAAACGCTATGGTGTCATCGTCCAGTGTGGCGAACGCCGTGGACTGCTGCTGCCGGATTTGCCCGGCGTGGATTCTGTCAGCGAGCAGATTGCAATAGCGCGCCGTAAAGGCAATATTGACGAGTGGGAAGCGTATCAGCTCTGGCGCTTTGAAGTTGAGCGGCATGTTTGAACCGGAAAACTTTGCTAACGGGGCAGGAACGTGAAAGAAAAAGGACCTGGAATAATCCAGGTCCTTTCCTATAGAAGATGGTTAAGAGAGCGACGTAATAGGTACTGTCTTTTCAGAGAGCTTGCCCTTTAGGTCATGGTCGGTCATAGCGCATACGGATGCGTCAGACCAGACATTCTCAGCTGTCTCAATCATATCAATGATGGTGTAAATCGGCAGGATGATACCCATGAGACCGATGGGAGCACCGATGGAACTCATCAGTGACAGGGTCAGAAAATAGCAGCCCATCGGGACCCCTGCATTGCCGACGGCGGCGAGAACCGCAATAAACAGCCAAGAAATCATTGTGCCCAGCGTCAGTTCAAAGCCTGCATTCTGCATGACAAAGAGTGAAGTGACGAGAATGAAGGCAGCGCAGCCGTTCATGTTGATGGTGGTGCAGATGGGCAGGACAAAGCGGGAGATGCGCGTATCTGCCTTGAGATTCTGCTCGGCAGAAGCCAGGGTGACCGGCAGGGTGCCGGCAGAACTCTTGGTGAAGAGAGCAACCGCAACGGCAGGACTCATCTTCTTGAATACGTCGAGGGGATTGAGGCCGCGCAGCAGCAGGAACAGCGGCAGGATTACGAAGAACTGGATGGCGTTTCCGCCGAGGACAACGGCCACGTATTTGCCGAGGGCTCCGACAATGACCCCGGCCTGGATCTGGGCAGCCAGTTGGCCGGCAAAAGCCAGGATGCCAAGGGGCAGGGCCCAAAGGATGGCTTTGATAAGCGTAAACAGCAGCTCCTGGATGCCGTAAAGCCCCTTGATGAGAACTTCACGGTTTTCGGTTTTGGGCATAAAGGCAAGAGCCAGGCCGACCGAAGCGGCAATCAGCATGACCGACAGCACATTGCCGGCCAAAAACGGCTGCAGCAGATTGTTCGGAATGACGGAAATGATATGATCATAATAGGATAAGGACCCGACTTTATCCAATGGAACGGAAGCGGTGCCCGCGCCGACAACCTCGGCAGGAAGATTGCCCGGAGCAATCCAGAGATAGAGCAGCAGGCCGACGGCTGCTGCCGAAAAAGTCGTGAGCAGGGTATAGATCACGGCATGAGCGAAAATCGTCTTGGTTTCCTTTTTTCCCCCGAGGGACGAAAGGGTCGTGATGACAGCCAAGGCAATGGTGGGAACGGCAATGAATTGGAATAGCCGCGTGAACACCGTCGCGATGAAATTAAACAGTTCATTCAAGGCGGCTAGGCCGAGAGCGCCGAGGACACCACCGAGGATGAGTGCACTGAACCAGAGCAGCATCTGCTTGCGGCTGGCACCGGGATTATGCTGGCGCAGTGCTTCGTCACGCGCCGTTTGGACGCGGTCATGCT
>CALYVJ010000047.1 GCA_945494195.1 uncultured Selenomonas sp.
ATATATGTGGATGTTATCGAAAAGTACCAACCTTGCTTTAGGAAAAGAAGCGTGGGGATTGTTGGAAGTCGTTGCGCTTTTTGTTTATTTGCGGGGTGACTAGCTGGCGTAGTTCGGTGGCCATGGTGTCAAGGGTAAGCTGTTGCTGCAGGGGCGATAAGGTGTCAAGGCTTTGGGCGCGCTGGGGGCTGGTCAGGAAGGCACTGGTTTTGGTGATGAGCGGAAGTGTTTCCGTTTTTTTTATGCGATGGAGTAAGTCGCGTCCGCGGGGGCCGCAGGCGAGTATGCGGGCGTAGAGAGGGCCGGCTTTGTCGATGGCATCCAGCTGTGTCTGTGTGACGCCGAGCATTAGGTGGATGAGGGTGCGGGCGATGCGGCTTCGGGGATAGCGTTTGGTGGTGGCGGTAGCTAAGAGTTCCCCATAGGTCGTAGTTGTTTGCAGGCAGTCCCGCAGGCGGTTTTCCAGGCCTTCGTTGATACCAGCAAGCTTGCATAGGGTTTGGTTATCGGTGCGTAGCATCAGGGCCTGCAATGGCAGAAACAGGCGGTCATGGTCTGGCAGCTGGGAGACTGCGAGTCGCTGGAGTGCTTTTAAGCTGGTTGGTGGTAATGATTGGCGCAGCGCGTGAACGTCGTGTTCTGTTAGCTGGGAAACGAGCAGTTTGCCGTCGGCGGCTCGCGCGGCGACAGCGGCTTTATGCAACAGCTGTCGGATGGCTGTTGCACTGGCGTTGGTGGCGCTGATGTCCTGGTTATGATAGCCGGCACCGGCCCGGGGAATCAATAGTGGCTTGATGCCGGGTGTTTTTTCCAGTGCCCGCAGGTACTCGATGGCAAGAATGTTATTTGGCTCGTGCAAAAGGGGGGGGTTGGCATTGGCGGCTGTGGCGGTAAGTTCTGTAAGTGCTTGGGCGTAGGAGGCTCCATCCTTTATCCGCTCGTGCAGCTGCCTTTGGACGGCATCAGAGTCAATGGCCGCTGCAATGGTCTTGAGCGTGACTAGGGACGGGCATTCGGCGCCAAAGGCCAGTGTGTCGACGCAGCCAAGCCGTGCCAGAAGGCGTACGCCACCGCGGGCAAAGTCCTGGGCACTGCGGCAGGAAAAGGCGAAGGGCAGCTCAAGGACTAGGTCGCAGCCGCCAGCAATGGCCAGTTCGGCACGCTGCCATTTGTCGAAAAGCGCCGCTTGCCCACGCTGGACAAAGCTGCCGCTCATGACAGCAATGATGATACTTCTGGGATAGGTCTGCCGAATTTGTTCGATTTGATAGCGATGGCCGTTATGGAAGGGATTGTACTCGGCGATGATACCGGTAACGTGCATGACGATGCCTCCTGTGCTAGTTAATGAGAATAGGTTCCTTGTTTAGTTTAGCATTCGCGGGGCATTTGTGACAAGATTCCTTTGGGTCTGGGCGAGAATATGTTATACTTAAAGATACGAATGCGATTATAGCGCATGATATTTCGTACGGATATAGGAGATTGAAATAGATGAAAAAGAAAAAAGTAGTAGTGGCCATGAGCGGCGGTGTGGATAGTTCTTTGACGGCAGCGCTGCTTGTCGAACAGGGCTATGATGTCATTGGCATCACCATGCGCCTCTCGGAGGAGAGCCGCGACTTTGATTGTAACGATCGGGGCTGTTGCAGTCTGGCCAGCGTCGACGATGCCCGCCGGGTGGCGGAGACCATCGGTATCCCGCATTATACGGTCAATTTTAAAGAGGCCTTCCAAAAGGATGTTATCGATTATTTTTTGGCCGATTACGCCAAGGGATGGACGCCAAATCCCTGCATTGCCTGTAATCGCTATATGAAGTTCGGTCTGCTGCTTGATAAGACGCTGGAGCTGGGGGCAGAGTTCTTGGCTACGGGGCATTATGCCCGTATCGAGCAGGAGGAAAACGGCCGCTTCGTTCTCAAGAAGGGCGTTGACACCCATAAGGACCAGTCCTATGCGCTCTATCATCTGAACCAGAAGACGCTGCGTCATTTTCTGCTGCCGCTGGGTGGCATGACGAAGGTGCACACCCGCGAATTGGCGGAGAAGTTCAATCTGCCGGTGGCCCATAAACCGGACAGCCAGGAAATCTGCTTTGTGCCCCACGACGACTACAAGGCCTTCCTGCGGGATAAGAATCCATCCTGTCTGAAGCCGGGCAATATCGTTGACCGTGAGGGGAAGGTGCTGGGCCGTCATGACGGTGTACCGCTCTATACCATTGGCCAGCGCAAGGGCCTTGGTATTGCGGCACCAGAGCCCCTTTACGTGACGTACCTTGATATGAAGAATAATCAGGTCATTGTTGGTGGTGCCAACGATGTCTATGCGGGGGGACTCATCGCCGGGGACCTCAACTGGATTGCCTTTGACGAATTTACCGAGCCCTGCCGCTATGCCGCCAAAATACGCTATGGCAAAAATGAAAGCATGGCCAACCTCGCCTTGCGCGAGGACGGACGTTTGCAGGTGATTTTTGATGAGCCACAGCGGGCGGTGACGCCGGGACAGTCCGTGGTGTTCTATGATGGGGATACCGTAGTGGGCGGCGGTGTGATCGAAGAGGCCTGCCGTCCTGTCTGCTGAGTGCAAGCAGGAATTTTAGCGGACAGGTCGAATATATACATTTGTGACTATTATGAGGCAAGAAATTTCGAAAGAAGGATTGTATGACACTCGATTCGAGTAATGAAACGGTAGCAATACTATACGATATCGAAAATGCGCCCTTTGAGATGTTAAACTACACCTTGGGCAAGGCAAGACGGTTCCAGCCCTGCCGGACTATCGTTGTGTCGGACTGGGAGGCGCATCCGGAGCAGAAGCGCTGGGAAAAACTCATGCGCCGTCCAGGCTTTACCTTCCGGCAGATAAGCCGCACTTATCAGGGCAAGAATTCGTTGGATTCGGCGATTTATGATTCAGCGGCGCTGCTTTATCAGGAAGGCGTTCGCAAGTTCTTCATCATCACGACGGATTCGGATTTTGTCCGCATTGCCGAGCTCTTGAACTCGAAAACGCCGTCTTATATCATCGGCGTGGGGACCAAGCAGGCCAGCGAAATCCTGCGGAATGCTTATAATGAGTTTATGGTTTATCCGTCGGAAGAAAAAAAGAAGCCGGTCAAAAAGGCGGAAAAGAAAAAAGACGCCGTGGCTGAGGACAAGAAAGCCCAAGCGGTAAAGTCGGCTAAAAGTACCAAGAAGAACAGCACCAAGGCTAAGGCTTTGGCACCGGAAAAGGCCAAGGTTGAGTCTAAGGCTAAGGCCGAGCCAGCCAAGAAGGTGGCGGTAAAGAAACGCGAGGCTTCTGCCAAAGTGGCAGAAGTCAAAAACGTTTCGCCGGCAGGGCAGTTAGCCGATGGAATGATGACCGTCAAGCTGCCCAAGAGCCTGCGCAAGTCGCTGGAAGAGCGCAAGCAGGAAGAAGGGGTATCGTTAGATGAACTCGTTACCTATCTGATTATGAGGGGCCTGGCCCGCTGATAAAGGAGCACTTTGGATGAAACGACAAGAACAAGTTTTATTCTATCAATTTCGTGATATGGAAAAATTACAACTGGCTCGTAAGGTGCTCAGCCGTATGGGGATTGTTTCAAAAGTGATTCCAGTGGACGATTGGACCCAAAAGGTCGGCTATCTGTTGGGAATGAAAGGATTCAAGGCGGCGGAAAAACCTGATGCCGATGACGATTTTGTCTTTCCTCATGAAGTGATGGTCCTGCAGAACATTCGCAACAAGCGTCTCGATGAGGTGCTTCTGGCCTTGAGACGGGGCGGGGTATCGAAGGTGCAGTACAAATCGGTGGTAACGCCGTTCAATACGTTGTGGACCCTGCGCCGTCTCTGTGAGACTATGCAGAAAGAACATGCCGTTATGGTCCAGCAACAGGAAAAGGAAAAACAGAAAACGGAGCAAGAGCAAGAAACATGAAAAACGAAGATCTGGAAAAAACACAATATATGAGTCCGAAGGATATGGTGGCGCTGAAAACTGGCAAAAAACCGAAGCTCTCCGATACCCAGGAGCTGCCAGCCTTAGGAGATGATTTGGGGATTAAGCCACCCTTCCCGCAAGCTGGTCAAGCTGTGGGTAAAGTGCGGGAGTTGCCGCCGGATGGCAAAAAGCCCAAAGCGGAGGAACAGAAGAAGAAATTCCTGACGCCGAAGCGTAAGCGGGCTATGATGCTTGGTGTTGGTTTTGCTGCCGCCCTTCTTATCGGCTTTATGATTGCCGGCTATAATCAGGACAAGTCCGAAGCCCAGCATGCACGTCAGGTGCAGGAACAGCAGATGAAGGACAAGGAAAAGCAGATTGCCGAGCAGGAGACGGACCTTAAGGCTCGCCGGGCAGAGCTGGAAAAGCAGAAGAAAGAGCTGCAGGAACGCCAGCGTCAGTTGGAAGAACAGTCGAGCCGGGCCAAGGGGCGTAATGAGCAGATGGGTGACAGTGCTCCGAGTTCTACCATCGGCAAGATAATCGATAAGGTGACGGGCAAAGAGGCAGACCGCCGGCAAAAGGTGGAACAGAACAAACAACAGAGTGCGCAAAGTGATACGGCGGCAGCTGATGTGGGCAAGTCCATCGAGGATGCCCAGCGCATGCTGGACGAAGTCAATTCCAAGCTGGATTCGGTAGAATCCATGAAGGCCGAGGCAAGTCAGCTGAAGGATAAAGCGGCGGCTGCCTATGAGGAGAACAAAGGCGTTATCAATCAGGCCATCCATTACGCAAGAGTCGGTGCTGGTCTGTTGGAGGGCTGGCTGTCTCATTGATTGCCGTAAGACGATAAGAAAGAAGGCATGAACCTTGAAAAAGATAGTTGCGATAGTATTGGCGGTTCTTTCCATGGCCGTCGTTGCCGGCTGCGGCATTTCTAAAGAGGCTGGCAGCAACAAGCAGAACCTTCAGCCGATTACCATCGGTTTGATGCCGGATACGGATTCGGTCCCCTTTATCATCGCCCAGGAAAAGGGCTACTTTAAAGAAGAGGGGCTGGAAGTAAACCTTCAGCAGTACAAGAGTGCCATGGACCGGGATTCGGCTCTGCAGAGCGGCAACTTAGACGGTGCGGTTTCCGATATTCTGGCTGTTGCCTTTGCTAAATCTGGCGGCTTTGACGTAAAGGTCACGTCCTTTACCGATGGCAGTTATAAATTAATTGCCAGCAAGGATTCGGGCATCCAGGATGTCAAAGGATTGGCTGGTAAAGATGTATCAGTATCGCGTAACACGATTATCGAGTACGTGACGGACCAGATTCTTGCCAAGGAAAACATGGATGGCGACAGTATCAATAAGGTCATCATTCCGCAGATTCCCACGCGGCTGGAGATGCTCCAGAATGGCAAGCTCGCCGCCGCAACCCTGCCGGAACCGATGGCTAGCATTGCCGTCCACAATGGCTGTAAGTATGTGACGGGGGCTGATGAGCTCGGTATCAATCCGGGAGTCATCATGTTCACGGCGAAAGCAACCGATAGTAAAAAGGCAGAGATTCAGGCCATGTATCGTGCCTATAACAAGGCAGTGGCCTATTTGAATCAGGCGGATCGTTCCGAGTACATTGATCTCGTCATCGAAAAAGGGGGCTTCCCGCCGACAGCCAAGGATGCGTTGAAGTTGCCGAAGTACCATGAAGCAGCTTTGCCCAAGGAAGGCGATGTGATGGATTGCCTCAGCTGGCTCAAAAGCAAAAATCTGATTTCCGAAAGCTACAGCTACAAGGATCTCGTTCTGGATTTGTTGGGCAAATAATTTTAGTGAAAGTAAGAGATTCATAACATGATTGAAGTAGAGCATTTATCTGTCGGGTATGATGCCGATGGAAGAGAACAGAGTGCCCTTCATGATGTAAGCTTGACCGTTCCGCAAGGGACGGTCTGCGCCGTTATAGGGACTTCTGGCTGCGGCAAGTCCACACTCATGAAGGTAGTGGCAGGCTTGATCCGGAAGTTTCAGGGCACCGTGCGGATAGACGGCTGTCCCGTAAATCCGCAGGAAATGAAAATCGGATTTATGCCGCAGAATTATGGGCTTTTGCCGTGGAAAACAGTGGGCGAAAATATTTATCTTGGCTGCTGTATCAAGGGGGAGGAGTCCGCGGACTTGGAAGTCCGCGGACAGGCCCTTTGCCAGCGGCTGGGCATTGCTGGTCTTGAAAAGAGGTTTCCCCATGAGCTGAGCGGAGGTCAGCAGCAGCGGGTGGGATTGGCCCGGGCCTTTTTGCTGCGTCCGGACATCCTGCTGATGGATGAGCCCTTTTCGGCGCTCGATGCCATTACCCGGGAAGAGATGCAGGAGGTGTTTTTGGACCTTTGGCAGGAAAATCACATCACGACAATGCTGGTGACCCATTATGTGGAAGAAGCCCTGTACTTAGGGCAGCAGATTGCCCTGATGTCCGCTCATCCTGGCTCGGTGCAGGAGGTAATGGATAATCCGTTGGCCGGCAGTGCCGAAGAGCGGCATAAACCGGAGTTCTTTGCTATGGGGCAAAGACTGCGGGAAAAAATCCGAGAAATGGGGGCCCGGTCATGAGGAAAAGCAAGTTGGTGTTGCGCTCCTATGTGTTGGGCGCTGTCTTTTTGCTGCTGCTCTGGTGGGCGGTGGCTTTGCTGGTAGAATTGCCAATTATCCCCACACCGGATAAGGTGCTTACAAAACTTGGACATGTATTTTTCGAAGCCATTGCTATCCACAGTGCGTACAGCCTGTGGCGTATTGCTGCGGGACTTTTCTTGGCGGTGCTTATCGGCTATCCGCTGGGACTGGTCATGGGGTATTTCAAGCAAGCGGACCGTTTCCTGGCGCCGTTGGTGTATCTGACCTATCCGATTCCGAAGATTGCCCTGCTGCCAATCCTGATGCTGCTTACTGGTGTGGGGGAATGGTCAAAAATCCTGATGATATTTTTGATTATCGTCTTCCAAGTGGCCATTGCCCTGCGTGATGGTATCCGGGCCATTCCTGAAGAGACCTATTACCCGTTATATTCCTTGGGGGCGTCCTTTTGGCAGCTTTTCCGCCATGTGATATTTCTGGCCTCTTTGCCCAAATTCTTGACGGCTATCCGCGTAGCCATGGCTACGGCTGTTTCGGTGCTGTTCTTTACCGAAACTTTCGGCACTCAGTATGGCATGGGATACTATATCATGGATGCGTGGCTGCGGGTAAATTATTTGGAGATGTATGCAGGTATTGTTGTCCTTAGTTTGCTGGGGCTTTTGCTCTTTGGTATTCTGGACTTATTGGAATATCTGACCTGTCGTTGGCAAAAGTGAGGTGGTGACGATGAAAAAACTTGGATGTCTTGTCCTGTTGTTGCTGGCAGTGGCTGGTGTGGCGGGGCTTATGGGGCATAGTGATTGGCTGCCCTTTGGCCGGGAGGCAGGGGATGGCTACATCAAGATCCTGACGGAGGGCCAGCCTAGCGAAACGATGATGCGGGATGTCCGCCAGGCTTGCGAAGCCTTTAATCGGACAATTGAACAGACTATGGGCGTCCGTCTTCAGCGCAATGTCAAAGTCTTTGTGGGCGGTACCGAAGGGGACTATCAGCAGATTCTTCAGCGGGAATTTGGTTTAGAACCGGAGGAAGCCAGGGCCATTGCCGATATTTCCGGCGGCTGGACTGGTGGGAAAAAAGCTATCACAGCTATCAACGGCAAGGCTGGTGTTATGAACAGTAGCAGTGACCGCATCAGCACCACGGGCCACGAGCTCTTCCATCAGGTGCAGTATGAGCTCAGCGATGGCAACGATACCGATGAACAGGCGCTGTTTTGGTTGGAGGAAGGTTCGGCGGATTACGTGGGGGCTGATTTGGCCGCAAGGCTGGGAGGCAAATCCATGCAAAAGTGGATTTTGGATGTCAAGGCTGAGCTCATGGGGGCTTCCCACACCATTTCGCCGGAAAATCTGCAGCACAATACCTTGGAGCAGCGAAAGGCCCTGATGGGAAAAGACCTGCATTCCTATCAAATGTCAGACCTCATGACCTGGTACTTGCTGGTGACCAGAGCCAAAGGGCACGAAGGCGAAAAGCTGGCCCAGTATTTCCGGCAGTTAAAGGAAACCAAGCAGGGCGAGGTGGCTTTCCAGAATACTTTTGGCCTCAGCCTTGAGGATTTTTTGCGGCAGTTTGACCGCTGGTGGAAGGAAGAGCAGACGAAGCCTGCTGTTCTTCATTTCGAGGCCCGTGAGGGGGTGAGCCAGGCCTTGGTTCGTTCGCTGGAAGCAGAGACCAGCGCTGTGCAGACCATGTTCCAGAATCGGTTGGGGCAGCAACTTCACGGCGAATATCAGATTGTCCTGGCCAATAATCAGGAGGACTTGGCCGAAGCCGTAAAGACCTATTGTGGCATTCCGGAGGAACAGGCAAAGGAACTGGCTGCCTCGAGCCTCTGGATTGAAAATGGCAGCACGATCCTTCTGAATGCTTCACAGATTGAATCCGACCGTCAGCAGAGTTTCACGGTGGGGGTCATGCTGATGCGAGTGATGCAGGGACAGCGGATGGGCCAGCCGGAGCGCGGCATTGAGTGGCTTATGCGTGGGTCTGGGTACCTTATGGGAGTGGCCCGCTTGGGCGAAAAGGGACTGGGAACCTTGCCGCAGTATCAACGGGCGTGGCTGGATTCCCTGCGCAAGGCCGGACGCATTCCACAATTGGCCCAGATGACTTCGGTGGACGGTTTCCGTCAAGTTTCCCAGAGCTATTCAGACGATACGGCCTCGGTAATGGCTGAATACGCCACGGCCGAGCTGGTGAACCGACGCGGCTGGCCGTCGCTGGTGCGCTGGGCAGAAGCCACCCGCGCAACGGGAGATGCGCAAAAGGCCTTCCGCCAGGTGTACGGGCAGAGCAGTGCGGATTTTGAAGCGGAACTTCAAAGCCGTGTCCAACGGCAGATTGTCAATGCCCGCTAGGAGACTATTATGTATACAAAAAATAGACCTTTACAAACCTTTTGGGCTGTGCTAAGATATCACCTGTAAGTAAATAGCTTATGGCAATGGAGCCATACAGCAGCAGACATGCGGACATTATCGTCGGGCCGCTTATCCC
>CALYVJ010000048.1 GCA_945494195.1 uncultured Selenomonas sp.
ATGGTTTTTCCGGCATCCATGTAAGCGCAGTTACCGGTTATTTTACCACTTTCGTCAATATCCATATTCTCAGCAGCTGGTTTCTTAGGAAGTCCCGGCATCGTCAGGATATTTCCGGTCAGGGCAACGATAAAGCCTGCACCGGCTGCGATGCGAAGTTCCCGCACGGTAATCGAAAAACCGCTTGGCCGTCCAAGCTTCGAGGCATCATCCGACAGGGAATACTGCGTCTTAGCCATGCAGACCGGCATCTTATCAAAGCCTAGAGCCTCGATTTCCTGCAGTTGCTTCTTGGCCGCCGCCGTGAACACTACCCCATCAGCACCGTAAATCTCACGTGCGACAGCGGTGATTTTCTCGGGAATGGACTGCTCCGTCTCATACATGAAATGGAAGTCGTTCTTCTTAGCAAAAGCTTCTTCAACTTTCTCCGCCAGTTTCAAGCCGCCCTCACCGCCTTTGGCCCAAACCTCCGACAATGCGACTTCTGCCCCGAGCTCGTTGCACTTCTTTTCCACAAAGTCGAGTTCTTCCTTCGTATCTGTCGGAAAGGCATTAATGGCAACCACGGCGGGAAGGCCAAACTTCTGGATGTTCTCGATATGCTTGGTGAGATTTGCCAATCCTTTTTCAAGAGCTGCCATGTCAACATGATCAAGCTCTTTCTTGTCGAGGCCGCCATGCATCTTGAGTGCACGTACCGTAGCGACAATGACGACGGCATCAGGATGGATGCCAGCAAAGCGGCACTTGATGTCAAGGAATTTCTCAGCCCCGAGGTCAGCGCCGAAACCAGCTTCCGTAACCACATAATCCGCAAACTTCAAGGCAAATTTCGTGGCCATGACGCTGTTGCAGCCATGGGCAATATTGGCAAATGGGCCGCCGTGGATAAAGGCCGGCGTCCCCTCCAGCGTCTGCACGAGATTCGGCTTGATGGCATCCTTGAACAGCAGCGTCAGCGCTCCCGTAACGTTGAGCTCCTTGGCATGGACGGCACGGCCATCCCGGGTATAGGCAACGACGATTTCCCCGAGGCGCTTTTTCATATCCTCCAGCCCCGAAGCCAGGCACAAGATAGCCATCATCTCCGAGGCCACCGTGATATCAAAGCCTGTCTCCCGCGGCACGCCATGGGCCTTGCCCCCCATACCGATGACAACATGGCGCAGCGCACGGTCATTGAGGTCCAGCACGCGTTTCCAGACGACACGGCGCACATCGATATCCAGTGCATTCCCCTGCTGGATATGGTTATCGATGACGGCTGCCAGTAAATTATGCGCCATCGTAATCGCATGGAAATCACCGGTAAAGTGCAAGTTGATGTCCTCCATCGGCACCACCTGGGCATAACCACCGCCAGCAGCGCCGCCTTTAAGGCCGAAGCATGGTCCCAGCGACGGCTCACGCAAGGCAACGGCAACTTTCTTGCCCTGTTTATGGAAGGCATCCGCAAGCCCTACACTTGTCGTCGTCTTGCCCTCGCCAGCCGGCGTCGGATTGATAGCCGTCACGAGGACGAGTTTCCCATTCGGACACTCCTTGACTTTGTCCCAAGCATCCAGCGTGATTTTCGCCTTATACTTGCCATAGAGTTCCAATTCATCTTCCGAGATTTCCAGTTTCTCGGCGATTTTCCGGATGTCCTGCATCTCTGCTTCCTGAGCAATCTCCACATCAGTTTTCATTAGGCTTTCTTCTCCTCTGTTTGTTTCCGTGAAAGATATTCGGTTTATTTGCAGACTGCCTTTTCGGCTGCCTTGACAACATTCTGCATGAGCATTGCCACCGTCAGGAGTCCTACACCTCCCGGCACTGGCGTTATCGCTCCTGCCACTTCCTTGACGGACTCAAAATCCACATCGCCCACAAGCTTTTTCGGGGCAATGCGGTTGATCCCGACATCGATGACCGTCGCTCCCGGTTTTACCATATCCGCCGTGACAAAATTCGGCCTGCCGATAGCTGCCACAAGGACATCGGCTTCACGCGTGATTTCAGCGAGATTTTCCGTATGCGAATGGCAGATAGTCACAGTCGCATTCTTGGCCAGCAGCAGATGAAGCATCGGCTTGCCCACGATATTGCTGCGGCCGATGACAACGGCCCGTTTCCCCTCCAGGGGAATGTCCGCCAGCTCCAGCATACGGATGCAGCCTGCCGGTGTGCACGGGACGAGTCCATCTTCCCCGGTTACGAGCCGCCCAACATTGACCGGATGAAACCCATCGACATCCTTAGCGGGGTCAATGCGGTTTAAAATTTCCGCCTCATATTGGGCGATCTGAGCTGGCAGCGGCAACTGAACCAAGATGCCATGAATGCGCTTATCGAGATTGAGTTCGTCAATCTTAGCGATAAGTTCCTGTTTTGATGTCGTCTCCGGCATCTCCACCACTTCCGAATAAATCCCCAGCGCTTCGCAGGCTTTATTCTTATTGCGGACATAAACCTGTGATGCCGGATCGCTGCCGACGATAATGACGGCCAATCCTGGATTCACTCCGTATTTCTCCCGCAGAACTTCCGCCCTGCGGCCTGCATCATCCTTGAACTGCTGTGCAAAGACCTTTCCTTCGAGAATTCTCGCTGACATAGAGTCCCTCCCTGATAAATGGATTACAGATAAAAACTAAGCCAGGTGCATACGCAAATAGCCACCGAAACGATGCCGTTACGCATAAAATAGCGCTGCGTGACCTGAGAAAAATCCGTTGGGCTCACGAGTCCATGCTGATAGACCAGCGTTCCCGCCGCAATGCCAACCCCGAAATAGTATGGGGCTGTCAGCTGCAGCATCACCCCCACTGCAAAGAAGCAGACAACGCAGATGATATGCAGGGCAACCGCAATCTTGAATGCCCCTGCAGCCCCGTACTCCGTTGCCAGGGAATGAAGCCCCTGGCTCTTGTCAAACGCTTCATCCTGTGCGCCATACATGGCATCAAAACCACCAATCCATAGTGCTACCGCAATACATAAGAGCACCATTGGCACGGTAACCTGGCCGCTGACAGCGACCCATCCCCCTGCCGGAGCCATGCCGATGGCAAGCCCCAGAAACAAGTGGCACCAGCCCGTAAAACGCTTCGTAAACGGATAAATCATAAACGGGATAGCAGCGATTGGCAACAGGTAGATACAAATTGGATGCAGCTGGGTAACCGAAATCACCATCAAAGCCAGGCAAATGGCGATAAAGATTTTTGCCTCCCGTTGGGAAATATCTCCCCGCACCATGGCACGGTACTGCATCCGCGGCTGCTGGCTGTCATATTTGACATCGGCCAGATTATCCATCGCCAGCGCAGCAGCCCGACCCGTCGTGATGGCCAGCGCGATCCAGAAAAGATCATGCAGGGATGGCTGGCCGCCAGCGGCCAGCAGCGCCGCCATGAACGCAAAGGGCAGGTCAAAGATCGTATGATGGAGCGCAACGTTATTGATATGTGCTTTGATATTAATCAATCGAGACCAAGCTCCTTCCACTTGGCATCGACCTTCTGGCGGATATCCTCAGACATGCTGATTTCTTCCGGCCACTCACGGATATGCCCTTCTTCCGGCCAGGTCTTCGTGGCATCAATGCCGAGCTTGGCGCCCCACTTCGCCATCGGTGAGGAGTGGTCAAGCACATCGAGCGGGCCCTCGACGATCTCGAGGTCATGTTTCGCATCAATGTTATTGTAGACACGCCACCAGACTTCCTTCAGATCCTGGACATTGACATGGGCATCGACGACGATGATCATCTTGACGTTCATCATCTGGCCCATCCCCCAAAGTGCATGCATGACCTTGCGGGCCTGCATGGGATAAGACTTCTTGATGGATACAATACAGCAGTCATGGAACACGCCCTCCAGCGGCATGTTAATATCGAGGATTTCCGGCTGCATCTGCTGCAAAAGCGGCAGGAAGATGCGCTCCGTGGCCTTAGCCAAATAGCAGTCCTCCATTGGCGGCTTACCGACCACCGTGGACGAGTAGATGGCGTCCTTGCGGTGGGTAATTGCCGTGATATGGAATACCGGATAATCGTCAGCCAGGGAATAGTACCCCGTATGATCGCCAAAGGGCCCCTCGCGGCGGACTTCATCCGTCATGACATAACCTTCCAGGATAATTTCCGCATTGGCCGGCACTTCGATATCCACCGTCTTGCACTTAACCATCTCGACGGATTTATGCCGCAGGAATCCTGCGAAAACCATCTCATCGATATCCCGCGGCAGTGGAGCCGTCGCCGCATAGGTCACCACCGGATCGGTACCGATAGCCACAGCTACCTCGATGCGGTCGCCCCCCTGCGCTTTCGTATCGCGGAAGTTCTCAGCACCGTTCTTATGGATATGCCAATGCATGCCCGTCGTGCGGCTGTCGTACTTCTGCAGGCGATACATGCCCACATTTCGCTTGCCTGTCTTGGGGTTCTTGGTGAACACCAGCGGCAGCGTGACGAACGGGCCGCCATCATCCGGCCAGCATTTAAGAATAGGAATCTCATCGAGGCTCGGATTCTCTGTCTCCACCACTTCCTGGCATGGTGCGTTCTTCACATATTTCGGAAAATTGATGGCGCGCTTAATCATCGGAATCATCGTGACAACACTCATCTTATTCTGCAAGGAAACATATGGAAGTTTCATCATCTCGCGCAGTTCATCGGCAACATCGTCAAGTTTTTCCACGCCCAATGCCAGTGCCATGCGTTCATAGCTGCCAAACGCATTCATGAGTACCGGCATCTTGGATCCCTTGACATTCTCAAATAACAAGGCGACATTCTTGTCGCCTTCCATCTTGGACACACGGTCTGTGATTTCCGTGATTTCCAGTTCCGGATCTACTTCCGTCTGGATGCGCTTGAGCAGGCCGCGTTTTTCGAGCTCAGCGATAAATTCCCGTAAATCCTTAAAAGCCAAAACATTTCCTCCCTAAAAGTGCCTCAGTGGCGCAGAACATAACGAACGATAAAATAACCGACTTCATAAAGGATGATAATCGGCAATGCAATCATCGACTGCGTGAAGATATCCGGCGTCGGCGTAATCAATGCCCCCACTACAAAGGACAGAAAAATGACAATGCGCTGGTACTTCTTTAAATAAGCTGAGGTTATGATTCCCATTTTGCCCATAATCGTAATGATGAGCGGTAATTCAAAAATAAAGCCAAAGGGCATTACAAACATAATGACAAAGTCAAAATATTTGTCCACCGAGAACATCGCTTCCAGTTCTGCGCTGTTAAAGCCCATAAAAAAGCGAATACCAGCCGGCAGCACCAGAAAAAAGGAAAAGGCCAGCCCGGCAAAGAACAGGATAACCGAAGTCGGCACAATGATGCCTAAGACTGCACGTTCCTTATGGGTAAGTGCCGGCAGGAAAAACCGCCAAACGTGCCAAAACACAATGGGCAGTGCCAGCAGAAATCCGGTCACACAGGCAACTTTCAAATACGTGAAAAAAGCCTCAGACGGTTGCATATAGTAAAGCTTGCCCGCCGGCAGGGTAATGTAATGCATGATCTGATCAATAAAGAAATACCCCACACAACTGCCCAGTGCAACAGCAATCAGGCACTTGATAAGCCGGCTGCGGAGCTCTGTCAAATGCGCAACCAACGACATCGTGCCATCATCATCATGAACGTACTCCACCGATCCGGGCTCAATTACTCCCCGCGGCTGTGGCGCCGCTATTTCTTCATATTGTTTCTCTTCTGCCATGTAACTCCACCTGGCTTACTGCTTTGTCGTATCAGACTTCGACGGCAGTTCCTTCGGCTGCTCCGTTACATTAGTCATCGTCTGCTCGGCCTGCTTTGCCTCATCACCAGTCGCACTGGACTTGAATTCACGAATTCCCTTGCCAAGGGCCTTGCCAATCTCTGGCAGACGGCTTGGTCCAAAAATCACAAGGGCAATCAACACTACAATTCCGGCTTGCCATGGACTAAACATAAAAAATCCTCCTAAAAAACAATTCATCTACGCGATTATATTTACTCTTTTTTATTATAACGAAAAACCATAAAAATCTCAATGAAACATATTCTACCTATCATATGAAATCCTTATGATAGATAGAATAAAAACCATCATTGCCAAAGACAATGATGGTTTTTAACTGCCAATAAGTTATTCCGCTTTCTTGCCCGCCTGCTCCTGAATCTGCTGACGCACGGATTCCTGCGTTGGAGCCTGATAAGCCGGAGCGGTCGGCTGCGCAGTCTCCTTCGGAGCTGGCTGTTCCGCAGCTGCATTCGTCGGAGTCTCTGGTGCAGTTGGTGCCGGTTTGGGAGCCTGCGGCTGTGCGGTCGCCTGCTGCTGTACAGGAGCCTGCTCCGGCGCATTGATTGCCTGCGAAAGGGCATTTGTCGCCTTTTTAAACTCCCGAACCCCTTTTCCTAACGAACGGGCTACCTCAGGGAGCTTGCCCGGGCCAAAAACCACCAAACCTACTACCAAAATCATGATAAGTTCAGGAGCACTCAACATAATCATTTTCCTCCAAACATTCCCAAATCTCTAATCCATCAAAAATCACGGTCGCCAATAAAATCTGCCACCATGACAAAGGCCTCACGAATCTCCGGTGCCAGATTGTCCGGCAGTACTCCACGAGCCCGGTCGAGGTACTCCTCCACCTTTTCCTTGGCAATCTCAACGCCATCGGTTGCCTTGACAATCGCCAAGGCCCGCATTACCATTTCATCCGTCATAGCGGGATCCGTCACGATTTTCTCAAGCTCGTCAGCATCTGCACTTACGTTCAAGGCATGGATAACCGGCAGCGTGACAATTCCCTGACGGATATCATTTCCTGCTGGTTTACCGATTTTCTCTGATGTCTGCAAGATATCGAGCAAATCATCCGTAATCTGGAATGCCATGCCAATGCAATGGCCATATTCCGCCAAACGGCGAACTTCTTCCTGACCAAAACCGCCCACATAGGCACCGAGTTCACAACAAATCTCCAAGAAATCTGCCGTCTTCTTCTGGATACGATTATAGTAATTATCCAAATCCTTTACGGCATGGTAAACCGTATGGTTCTGAATAATCTCACCGACACTCAGATTGCAGACCAAATCGGCCAGCCGCTTGGATACGTAATTTCCGTATTCCCCATCGGCAATGAGTCCAAAAGCCTTAGCAAAAATATAGTCACCGCTCAGGATGGCTACCTGATTGTCCCATTTGGCATTCGCCGTAATGCTGCCACGGCGCGTATCTGCTTCATCGATGACATCATCATGTACCAGAGACGCCGTATGAATGAGTTCTAACGCCTCAGCCAACGGCAGCAGCCGTTCTAAGCTGTAAGACGGGCCGCCATGAGCAGCCAGCAAGCAAAGAGCCGGACGAATTCGTTTCCCTCCGGCCGTTACCAAATGCGTACCTATTTCCGTCACCAGATCTACCGGCGAGGACACCGCTCCAATCAAGCCCTCATTGAGTTTCTCTATATCCTCTTGTATTACATCAAACATAGTGTTTGACACGCTTATCACCTACAAAAATTCGTATTTATCACTTCATAGCATATTGTCATATTTTACTACAAATACCCATTTTTGTCATCGATAAAACGCATAAAATTTATCGTTAATGATGTCTACGATAAGCCTTCGGCCGGCCGAGAATTTCCGCCAGGACTACTGCCTGCTGCGCCGATTTGGGGGTAAGGATAGGAATCCGCACTTGCGGCTGCCGCCGGGAAACCTTTGCCAGTTTGGCCTGTACTTCATAGGCAGCCTGTTCTGCCGCCCGGATTTGTTCTTCCTCACGCACCCGCTGTTTGTGGTATTCTTCCTCGCGCCGCTTTGCCGCCTGCTCCTGACGGTATGCTTGTTCCTGCTGGAGTATCCAGTCAGCATCCCGCTTAGCAGTATCCGGTGCATTGCGCAGTTCCGGAATATTGAACCCCAGCTTCCCACCGTTTTTCGCCGCTGGATTTTCTTGTCTTGGTACAGGGACATTTTTCTTGCTGCCTTTTTTATCCGACAGCACAGCAAACAAAACAAATACAATAATCATCAGGACCGATTCCATGATGACCTCCTTACTTCACGGGAGCCGTTGGTGCCTGAAACTTCCCCTGACCTTCGCCAGAAGCACTGATGGCATTACGCATATCCGTATCCGCCTGAACATTGTTTAAATTATAGTAATCCATGACCCCCAATTTGCCTTCACGAAGAGCCTGAGCCATAGCGTGCGGGACTTCAGCCTGGGCCTCGACGACTTTGGCTTCCATCTCCTGGGTATAGGCCTTCATTTCCTGCTCTTTGGCTACTGCCATAGCACGACGTTCCTCCGCCTTTGCCTGGGCAATGCGCTTGTCGGCCTCTGCCTGATCCGTCTGGAGTTCAGCACCGATATTGCGTCCGACATCCACATCGGCAATATCGATGGAAAGAATTTCAAAGGCTGTTCCTGCATCGAGCCCCTTGCCCAGCACCGTCTTCGAGATATCATCCGGATTGGCCAGCACATCGTTATGGCTTTCCGAAGACCCCACGGTCGTAACAATGCCTTCGCCAACGCGGGCAATGATGGTAGGTTCACCAGCACCACCGACCAAACGATCGATATTCGCACGAACCGTAACCCTGGCCTTGATCTTGAGCTCGATACCGTTCTTGGCCACAGCCGAAACCACTGGCGTCTCGATCACCTTCGGGTTAACGCTCATCTGAACGGCTTCAAGTACGTCACGACCAGCCAAATCAATAGCAGCCGAACGCTCAAATGGCAGAGGAATCTGGGCACGATGGGCTGCAATCAATGCATCTACCACCTTATCAACATTACCGCCAGCCAGATAATGCGCCTCAAGCTGATTAACAGCCACATTCAATCCGGCTTTATTTGCTTTGATGAGCGGCAGGATAATCTTTGCTGGCGGAACGCGGCGCATGCGCATACCAACCAACGTGACAATCCCCACCCGAACATCTGCAGCCAGCGCCGAAATCCAGAGCCCCAACGGCACAAAATGCAAAAATATCATAACAAAAGCAATGAGCAATACCAGGAAAAA
>CALYVJ010000049.1 GCA_945494195.1 uncultured Selenomonas sp.
TAACGGGCTCGCATACAAAAAGCTGACCCTTGACAAGTCAAATTTGACCTGTCAAGGGTCAGCTTTTTGTGCTTTAAAAGATAATTACCGGACAGACGAAATTCTAAGGTTCATTTTCCTGGCCAAGAAAATTCCCACCATGCCCGTCACGAGCTGAGGCCAGCTCATCATAAACAGCAGTATTCCCATCATTGCCTGCGGCAGTTCCAGCAGCTGCCAAACTGCCAGCGTACCACCATATAAAATCGCGGTCTTGACAACCGGCGCCAGATACAACAAACTGCTATACCGAAAGATTCCCGTCCAAAGCGTGAACGCTATATTTCCACCGGCCACGACCGGAATCATCCAAACGATCGGCAGCTGTCCCTGGACGAAAGCGCCCAAGGGCAGTACGCCGCCAATCACAGCCGCCCAGCAGCTACCCGTATGCCAAATACTGAGCACCATAACCGCGTTCAGCAAGCTCCCAATCAAGAATATATTGACCGGGCCTGGAATCATCGGGATGACGAGCCGGATACTCTGAACCAACAGTGCTATCGCCAAAAACATAGCCAGCACCGTCCAAGATTGCTTCATTTGTCCACCTCTTTGCCGATACGAAGCTTAGAGCTGTACCGTAAGGACTCGCTCAGACTGCTCCAAATGTTTTTCAATCTTTTTGGCTTTTTCCTCTCCGTTGGTGAGCGCAATGATTGTCGTAAGCGGTTTACCTTCCTTCTTGATAGAAGCCGCATCAAAGCGAATCAACGCATCGCCGCGACGAACTTTTGCCCCCTGCTGGGTAAGTGCCTCAAAGCCGCGGCCCCCAAGTTCAACCGTATCAAGACCGACATGGATAAGCACCTCAAGACCATCCGACTCAATCGCTACGGCATGCAGCGTATCGGCTAAGAGCTTTATGGTACCATCGCATGGAGCCGTTATGGTATCTGCTCCCTCCGCTGGCTCAACAGCAAAGCCATCGCCCATCATTTTCTGGGAGAAAACCGCATCGTTGACTTCCGTGATGTCGAGGATAGTCCCCGCCACTGGAGCTGCAATATCTTTCTCTTTTTTTCCAAATCCAAACAATCCAAACATAACGTAAATCCTTTCGTTTTAGCGACAAGCCTTCTTCATCGCATCCGCGATGTGTTCCGCCTGCGTTCCGAGAACGACCTGAACCGCCTGTCCCTTGCAGACAACGCCCTTAGCACCAAGCTTTTTGAGCGCTGCTTCATCGACCAAACTGCTGTCTTCCACCTTGAA
Source organism: uncultured Selenomonas sp. (assembly GCA_945494195.1). Lineage (GTDB taxonomy): Bacteria > Bacillota > Negativicutes > Selenomonadales > Selenomonadaceae > Selenomonas_A. Next base: position 1,255 of record CALYVJ010000049.1, read on the forward strand.
GCGCAGACGCGTGATGCACGAAGAAATTTCGAGCAGATTCTCTTTTCCGCCCAGATTCGTAATCATTGCCTGAACATAGACACCTTCCTCAGCAGCCTCAACTTCGTCAGCTTCAGCGGATTCATCATCATAACGGCCAATCGTCGGAATATCAAAATGACGGATGCTCCAGCTGAAAATTACATAATACAGAACAAAGAATACGGCACCAATGCCGAGGATAAGTGCCGGATTCGTTGCCAGTCCCCAGTTAAGTACATAGTCGATAGCCCCCCCCGAGAATCCGAAACCATGAAGGACGCCCATACTGTAAGTAACCGACAGTGCCAAGCCCGTAAGGATGGCATGAACGACGTAAAGAGCCGGTGCCAAGAACATAAACATGAACTCAATCGGCTCCGTAATCCCCGTAAGGAACGAAGTAAAGGCCACCGATGCCAAAGCACCAGCAATCACCGGACGATTTTCCGGTTTGGCAGCACGATACATAGCCAAAGCTACAGCCGGCATACCGAACATCATCATGACGAAGAAACCTGCCATAAACATACCGGCATGAGGGTCACCGGCAAAGAAACGATTGAGGTCACCCGTGGCAACGACACCGGCCGGCGTCGTATACTCACCAAATACGAACCAGATAAAACTGTTGAGGATATGGTGAAGACCAAACGGGATAAGCAGGCGGTTCAGTACACCATAGACAAACGTTCCCACGACTCCGGCGCTGATAATCCACTCACCAATGCCATGAATAAAGGTCTGGCACGGTCCCCAGATTACGCCAAAGATTCCCGCCAGCACAATCGATACGACAGCCGTCACAATCGGCACAAACCGCCGACCAGAAAAGAACCCCAGAAACTCTGGCATCTTGATATTATAAAAGCGGTTGTAGAGGACACCAGCCTCGATACCGCTGACAATACCAGCCAACACACTCATATTGAGCGTCTCATCGATTGCCTTGAGTCCCGAGGTCAGTACCAGATAACCGATACCACCCGCCAGACCAGCAGCACCATTATTTTCGCGTGCCAGACCAACGGCAATACCAATCGCAAAGATAAGTGCCAAATTGTCAAAAACCGCACCGCCAGCCTTGGTGATAAACGGAATATTGAATACATCCGGCGCACCGAGACGTAACAAAAGGGCAGCTGCAGGAAGCACAGCCACCGGCAGCATCAATGCCTTACCAATGCTCTGGAGCCTTTCCCAAATACTGTTCATAATCATTCCTCCCTACAAATTATAGCTAATTTGCAAAAAAATAAACCGCCGAGCACTTTGCCCACGGCGGCCTTTTTTATTATACTTCTTAGGAAGCTCACTCGTCAATACCTCACCGTTTGCCTGCGCGGTATTCCCAGAGCGGCCTTTATCCGATTCACTCTCTTAACCATAGCACTACACCTCGTTAGAATTAACCTTACACCGAAATCTCTCTGGCCGAAAGGATGGAATCAATCTTAACGCTGCGGGTACTATTGAGGTCGATGAATTCCCCACGGGTAGTCTGGACAATGGGCAGACTCGTAACCCGGCTTTCGTCAATATAGACGATACGGCCGCGTTCGCCATTACTGAGCTGCCCCCAGTTGCCATTTAACGCATGACAGAGGTTCTTGATAAACAACACGCCGTATTCTGTATCGAGTTTTCCATTAACGATATCATCGTAGAGAATTACGAATACATCAAAGGGAGAGCGGCGTTTTGCAAAGACACGGTCACCAGCCATGGCATCATAGATATCAAGGATTGCCAGCACCCGCCCAAAGCGGGAAATCTGATTCTTGGTGAGATTATGCGGATAGCCGGAACCATCACAGCGCTCGTGATGCTGCAATACCCCTTCCATGATATCCCGATTGGCGCTGAGCGTCGTCATACCAATCATATCGTGACCAAACTGCGTATGCTTTTTCACCATATCAAATTCTTCTGGGGTCAGCCGACCTTTCTTATCTAAAATATCCTTGGAAATGCGCATCTTGCCCAGATCCAGGAAGAGTCCGGCAATAACCAGGTTATACTGATCCAGTACCGACCAATTGAGCCATTTTCCCATCAACCCTGCCAGGATGCCAACGTGCAGGCAATGATTGACCAGAACACTGCCTTCGCGCGTCATGTTATGGATCTGCGAAACCGCTTTTGCCCCATCGCAGAGCTCACGAAAATTCCTTTCATCCATGATGGCTTGCAGCTCCGCTGCGTCAAATTCGCCCCGCTCCGAAAGCGCCCAAAACATAGGCTCCAGCTTATGATACACTTCGTTATAGCAGGCGATATAATCATCATCAAGCAGGAACTCATTCCCCGGAATATCGATAACCGCCTCTTCTTCGATATAAACCTTAAAGATTGGGCGGTCCAGCAAATTATAAATCAATTCTTTGGTCATGACGGTACCCGAACCAATAAGGATATTTGCACTCTCATCCATTACATCACGCCCGACCACCATGCCGGCACGCAAATCTTCGATTGCATATGACTTTAACACTACGATCACCCTTCCGAGGATTACTTACACATCCAAGTTCTAAATATGACAATTTATTATATCATATTTCTTCGTGATTCGTACATACTATTACAAAAATGTTAAAAAGCGACACCACCCTCCCCATATCAAAATGGGCTGTGAAATTACAGTTTGTAGTTTCGATTTATTCAAAGACGTTAGCCCTTTACTACAATATTGACGAGTTTTTTCGGCACGCAGATAACTTTGACAATCTGCTTGCCCTCCGTAAGCTCTTTGGCTCGTGGCAATTCCATGACTACCTTTTCCATTGCTTCGCGGTCAAGATCTGGCGATACCATGATCTTATCGCGGACCTTGCCGTTGATCTGCAGAACAATCTCAATCTCATCCTGTTTCATGGCTGCCTCATCATAGACCGGCCATTTCTGCTGATGGACACTGCCTTCGACGAACAGATGGCTCCAAAGTTCCTCCGTAATGTGCGGTGCGAACGGTGCGAGCATCTTGACGAGGTTCACGGCCATCTCACGGGCAAGACCAGCATTGAGTTCCTTGTCCTGGAAGCCATAGAAGGCGTTGACCAACTCCATGACCGACGAAATCGCCGTGTTGAACATAAAGCGGTCGCGGACATCTTCCGTTACCTTCTTGATGGTACCATGGAGGATGCGGCGCAGTTCCTTCTCGTCCTTCGTCAGAGCCGTCACATCATAATCGTCCTTGCCAGCCTTGATGGCCTCTTCGAAGTGGCCGAGGATACGCCATACGCGGTTGAGGAAACGGTACGCACCTTCGACGCCCTGGTCGCTCCACTCGAGGTCGCGGTCAACCGGTGCTGCGAACAGAATGAACAGGCGGGCCGTATCGGCACCGTACTTGCCGATGATTTCTTCCGGCGATACGACATTGCCCTTGGACTTCGACATCTTCGAACCATCTTTGAGGACCATGCCCTGCGTCAACAGATTCTTGAACGGCTCATCGAAATCGACCAGCCCGGCGTCTTTGAGGACCTTCGTGAAGAAGCGCGAATACAGGAGGTGCAGGATGGCATGCTCGATACCGCCGATGTACTGGTCGACCGGTGCCCAATAGTTTACCTTATCCTTAGCGAAAGGCGCCTTGTCATTGTGCGGGTCCGTATAGCGCAGGAAATACCAGGACGAGCAGATGAATGTATCCATCGTGTCGGTCTCACGCGTTGCATCAGCACCGCATTTCGGGCACTTGCAATGCAGGAATTTCTCACTGCTGGCCAGCGGCGATACCGAACCAGCCTCAAAGGAAACATCCGTCGGCAACATGACCGGCAGCTGCTCTTCTGGCACGAGAACTTCGCCGCAATGCGGGCAGTTTATGACCGGAATCGGTGCGCCCCAATAACGCTGGCGCGAAATCAGCCAATCGCGCAGACGGAAGTTGACCTTGCGTTTACCAAAGCCCTGCTCCTCGGCATAGTCCATGATGGCCTTGACGGCTTCATGCATATCCATGCCCGTAAACTGGGCCGAATTGACCAGGCGGCCATCTTTTTCGACATAGGCTTCCGTCATTTCCTCAAGCACCAGCTCCTTATCCTTCGGCTGCAGCGTCAGGATGATTGGCAGATCGTATTTTTTCGCAAACATCCAGTCACGGGAGTCACCGGACGGAACGCCCATGACTGCGCCCGTGCCGTAGTCAGCCACAACATAGTTCGTAATCCAGAGCTGTGCCTTCTCGCCATTGAACGGATTGACGGCATAGAAGCCCGTAAACATGCCTTCTTTTTCCGACTCGCTCGACGTGCGCTCGATATCGGACTGATTGCGGACCTTCTGGCAGAATGCCTTGAGTTCCTCAGCCTTGCCGCTCTTTTCGATAAGCTTTTCAACGAGAGCATTCTCCGGAGCCAGTGCTACGAAGGTGATACCATAAGCCGTATCCGGACGCGTCGTATAGACGACAAGTTTCTCATCGAGTTCTGGCACGTCCAGCGTGATTTCCAGACCTTCGCTGCGGCCAATCCAGTTGTCCTGCATCGTCTTGACGCGCTCCGGCCACCCCTCAAGCTTATCGAGATCTTTCAAGAGCACATCAGCATAATCCGTAATCTTGAGGAACCACTGCGACAGGTCTTTCTTCTGGACATCGGAATCGCAGCGCCAGCATTTGCCATCGATAACCTGCTCGTTGGCCAAAACCGTACCGCAGGTATCGCACCAATTGACCGAAGCTTTTTTCTTGTAAGCCAACCCTTTTTTGTAGAAGAGCTCAAAGAGCCACTGGGTCCACTTGTAGTATTCCGGCGTGCAGGTCAGAACTTCGCGGTCCCAATCGTAGGAGAGGCCCATCTTCTTCTGCTGCTTCTCCATGTTCTCGATATTGCTGAACGTCCAATCCGCTGGGCTTACGCCATGCTTGATGGCCGCATTCTCAGCTGGCATACCGAAGGAGTCAAAACCCATCGGATGCAGGACATTATAGCCCTCCATCGTCTTGTAGCGGGCCATGACATCGCCGATGGCATAGTTGCGGACATGTCCCATGTGCAAGTTGCCCGACGGATACGGGAACATCTCCAGCGCATAATACTTCGGACGATCCGGGTCAGCCTCCGTCTTATAGACCTGCTCATTTTCCCATTTGTCCTGCCATTTTTTCTCGATCTCCTGCGGTGAATACTTCTCCAAAACGATCTCCTCCTAAAAGATAGAAAAACCCCCGTCTGCAAAATGCAGCCGGGGATTGAAATTCGCGTTTTACAGCTAAAGCCTATTATACCGTAACTATGGGCATAGCGTCAACAGTCAGTTACTCATGTCCATCCATGAGCTCCTTTTGTTTCTCCTGAGCCTCCTGCCATTTACGGCGAGCATCGGCATAAGACTCACATTCCAACGTAAACCCCTTACCGGACACTTCCGATGTATCCGAAACAATCATAAAGGCCTGGGGATCGTAATGATCCACGATAGTCTTGACGCGGCTTACCTGCGTGAGTCGCACGACGATAAAGAGAATATCCTTGCGTTCCTTAGCAAAACCACCCTTCCCTTCGAGATAGGTAACCCCACGATGAACATTTTCCATGATATCCTGACAAATCTGTTCGGCCGCCGGCGAAACAATGAAAATTGACTTTTCCCGATTAAGACCGGCCGCCACACGATTCGTAAGTTCTGCCGTCACATAGATAGATACCAGTGTGTAGAGTGCTTCATTGACACTGAACATCCACGCCGATGCCATGACAATAATGAAGTTCAGCACAAACACCACCGTCCCCACATCGAGAGAGTAGAACTTCTTAGCTACCGCACCGACAACATCCAAGCCACCGGTATTCGCATTGGCACGAAAAATCATGCCAAAGCCAATGCCGGCCAGCACGCCGCCAAAAATAGCACATAACATACCATCGCCTGTGATATTCCAATCCACCATGAAATGCGTGGCGTCAAGGATGATAGACAAAACTGCCGTACCGACAATCGTATCCCAGGCATAGAGCTTGCCAAAAACCCGATACGCTAAATACAAAATCGGCAGATTATACAGGAGGTTCTGAGCACCTACGGGAAGTCCTGTCAAATAGTAAACAATCAATGCGATACCACTGATGCCCCCCGTCAAAAGATGCGCGGGGATAATGAACAGGTTGAATCCAAGGCATACGATAAAACATCCCAGGATAATCTGTATATACCGTCCCATATGTTTCTTGATTTCCATTTTACTCATACTGCGTTCCCGAATCTTTTTCCATTCTTTTCACGCTTCCTTACCCGACAAAATCATACCACCGTAAAAAAATCTTTCGAGGACTGATCCGCGATGACTTCTACAGTTCCCTTTGCCTCAGCCAGCTCTTCCATGAGCCGGTCTTTCAACACCGCTACCACCGGAAATTCTGTACCGAAATGACCAGCGTCAATAACGTGCATGCCATGTTCAACCGCCTGTTGGGCTTCGTGATATTTCACATCGCCAGTAACATAAACATCAGCCCCCATGAACGCAGCTTTCTGAATGAATTCTGCACCACTGCCGCTGCAGATTGCGACCTTACGGACCGGACGTGCGCCGGCATCTACCAAGCGAACATAATCCGTAGGCAGCGCCTCCCGCACCTGACGAGCAAAATCCTGTACCGTCATCGGCGTCGGCAAACTTCCCATTCGTCCCATACTGATCACTGAGCCGTCCACATCCTGACTTTCCAGCACAAAGTGTGAAAGCTTCGAAAGACCAATGGCACGAGCCAGCACATCATTGACACCGCCTTCGGCTATGTCGAGATTGGTATGCGCCGCCGCTACCACGATGTCATGCTTGATAAGCTGCTGGAGGCGATGCCCTAACGGCAAATCCGTCCGCAATTTCTTGATGCCTCGGAATATCAGGGGATGATGCGCGACAATCATGTCGGCGCCTTCAGCAATCGCCTGCTCCACCACTGCATCACTGACATCGAGACAAACCAGGATTTTATTGACCTCCTGATTGAGTGCTCCCACCAGCAGACCTGGATTGTCCCAATCTTCCGCCAATCGCTTCGGCGCGATTGTCTCTAACGCGTCCATGACTACCTGACATTTTACCATGTGAGCCGCGCCTCCAATTCTTCCACCTGTTTTTTTACGGCTGCATATTTCTTGCTTTTCATTGCCCGCGCACTATTCTCCATCCCCGAAAGGATACGGCGCTGCTGGAATAACAGCGCCTCGATATGGTGTTTGAGCAGGGCCGGTTTCTTTTGCCAAAGCATCGGACCGATCAAAAGGTCTAATGGCGCGGGACGCTTTTTTTCCCCCGGTTCCGCTTTGATGATTTCATAAATGCGGCCATCGTCCACCGCCAAGGCCTCATCCACAATATGCCACTTGTGCCGATAGAGCCAGGAACGAAGCTCCATCGCTCCATTCATCGGCTGCAATACGAGCGTCGTAAGCTTAGCGGTCACGTCCATCGACTGCTCTAAAATCTGGGTCATCAGAATTCCACCCATACCAGCAATACACACGGTATCGACTTCGCCCGGCACTAAGACCTGCAGGCCGTTGCCCAAACGAACGGAAATCCGGTCTTCCGCAATGCCGTTTTCATGAACGGTACGCTTAGCGCCCTCATAAGGCCCTTGGTTTAAGTCACCAGCAACCACAAAATTTCCTGTATCTTGTCGTATAAATTCAATGGCAAGATACCCATG
>CALYVJ010000050.1 GCA_945494195.1 uncultured Selenomonas sp.
ATGAAAGAAAAGGGGCTTTACTATGGCAAATGTAAACGTTGACTGGGAGAATCTCGGATTCGCTTATCAGCCAATCACAAAACGTTATGTAGCGAACTACAAGGATGGCAAGTGGGGGAAAGGTGAACTCACGGAAGATGCTAATGTAGTTCTTAATGAGTGTGCTGGCATCCTGCAGTATTGCCAAGAGGTTTTTGAGGGACTCAAGGCGTATAAGACGAAGGATGGCCGAGTGGTTACCTTCCGCCCAGATATGAATGCGAAACGCATGATGGATTCGGCAAAGCGTTTGGAGATGCCACCGGTATCCGAGGAAATGTTTATGGAGGCAGTGGATCAGGTAGTTGCTGCGAATAAAGACTGGATTCCGCCGTATGAGACGGGGGGGGCTCTGTACCTTCGTCCGTATCTTTTTGCCACGGGCCCGGTTATTGGCGTAAAGCCGTCGGATGAATATCAGTTCCGTCTCTTTGGTACGCCGGTTGGTTCGTATTTCAAAAATGGCGTAAAACCGATTACGATTTGTGTCAGCGATTATGACCGTGCTGCTCCGCATGGTACTGGCAATATCAAAGCCGGCCTCAATTATGCCATGAGCCTGTATCCGTACATCCTGGCCCATGAGAACGGTTATGATGAGAATATGTATCTCGATGCGGCAACGCGGACCTATGTTGAGGAAACTGGTGGAGCTAACTTCTTGTTTGTTACGAAGGACAACAAGATTGTCACTCCGAAATCTGATTCGATTCTGCCGTCCATCACGCGCCGTTCGCTGGTTGCGCTGGCAGAGAAAATGGGGTATACGGTTGAACATCGTCCTGTTAAGTTCACAGAACTCAAGGACTTTGCGGAAGCTGGCCTTTGCGGTACTGCTGCCGTTATCTGCCCGGTTGGCAAAGTCGTTAACCATGGCGAGGAAATTTGTTTCCCCAGTGGCATGGAAAAAATGGGCCCTGTTCTTACGAAACTTTATAATGAACTTCGTGGAATTCAGATTGGCACGATTGAAGCGCCGGAAGGCTGGATTCGTGAAATCAAATAATGGTATTTTACCGATACAGGCCTGCTGTTTCAACAGCAGGCCTTTTTTCAGCTAATTTTGAGAATTTAGGATTAAAATTTTTTGACGGTAACAAGGATTTCTATAGAAAGAACTCGAATAGTTTTTTTAGATAGAATGATATACGACAATGGGGAGTTTTATATATGCCGTTTGATATTACGATGCCGATACAATTTCATGGAATCTTATCGACTATTGGTTGGTTCGATTTGATAGACATTTTGATTGTAGCTGCTATTTTATATAAAATTTATGTAATGCTGAAGGATACCCGAGCCATTACGCTGGTGAAGGGTGTTCTTGTTTTGTTGGCTCTCACGATGGTATGCAGCTGGTTTGAGCTGCACGTCATTTCCTGGCTGTTGCAAAAAGCGGTAACACTGTTATTTGTGGCATTGCCCATCGTCTTTCAGCCGGAACTTCGCCGGGCGTTGGAGCATCTCGGGCAGGGAACTTTTTTGGGGACGGCAGCCCTGCTCAATGATGAGCAGGCTCGTTCGGTGGTGAATGAGCTGACCAAGGCGGTCAAGCAGCTTTCGGCGACGAAAACCGGTGCGTTATTAGTTATCGAGCGAGATATGGGGCTCAACGATATCAGTGCTACTGGCATTCAGATTGATGGTCTCATAACAGCGGATTTCCTTTTGAATGTCTTTATCGTCAATACGCCGCTGCACGATGGTGCGGTTGTCATTCGTGGCAATCGTCTGATAGCGGCTGGTTGTCTGTTGCCGTTGACGGAGAATCGTACGCTGTCTACGGAGCTTGGTACGCGCCATCGTGCAGCAATTGGTATTTCGGAGCAATGCGATGCGCTGGTAGTGGTAGTCAGTGAGGAGACTGGCACGATTTCTGTTGCAGAGAACGGCCATATCATTCGTCATCTTGATGTGGAGACGCTCAAGGCTGTTCTGATGCCGGCATTTGCTTCGCCGGATGCAGGGATCAAGGATATGGTTCGGAATTGGAGGAAGAAAAGCTGATTTCAAGCCTTCGCCATATGATACAACACAATTTGGTCGCGAAAATAGTGGCGCTTGTGGTGGCAGTTGTCCTTTGGGGCTATGTCATGAATGACCAGAATCCGGCAATCGAGGGAACTTATAATGTACAGATAAAGCTGAAAAATGTGCCGGAAGGATATAAGATTTCGCAGGAAAATGGGACAGTCAAAGTCAAAGTCCGTGGGGCACGATCCTTGTTCGTCACAACTAATTCGGAGGATTTCAAGGCGTATGTTGATTTGAAGGATGCGGAAAGCGGCAAGAAGGCCTACAAGGTCCAAGTGGATACCCCGCAGGGCTTTGAGGTCGTGGATGAGAAACCTGCAACGGTTGAGGTGACCTTAGACCGCATTGTGGAGCGCAAGGTTCGGGCTATTGTCAATGTCAATGGTGCACCGGCACCAGGTGTAGCGGTAGCCAAAGTCAGCCAGGCGAGCTCGGAAGTCGTAGTCGAGGGACCGGAGTCGGTCGTCAATGAAGTCGACCGGGTTATTGGCTATATCGGTCTTACCGGCAAGAATGACAGTGATTTTGACATTCAGGTACCGCTGACCGCTATCAATGCAGAGGGCCGTGAAGTGCAGGAAGTGGTGGTAAAACCATCGAAGATGTACGTTACGATTCAGATGGCGCGTGGCCTTATGAAGAAAATTGTCACGGTTCAGGCGGCGATAGCCGATGATCTGGATAAGGGCTATGAGTTCGTTGGATCGAAAGTCGATCCGTTGAAGATTGAGATAGCTGGCAACGAAAAGGCGATTTCCAGCGTGGATACGTTGATGACAGAAAAGATTTCCCTGGCAGGAGTAACCGGGAACACGGACCGTACGGTCAAACTGGTTTTGCCGGAAGGGATTGCCGTTACCAATCAGGAGGTTGTGGTACATCTCTTGGTAAAGGAAAAGAAAAAAGGGTAAAAAGATAATATACTGGAGTGAAGGTTACAAGTGATTCGTATACGAAATTTTCAGGTAGCATTTGATGATGAATCCAACTTGAAAGAACTTGCAGCCAGACGCTTGAAATTACCACCTCAGGCAGTGCTTGGGGTGGTAATTGTGCGTAAGGCTGTGGATGCAAGACGCTATCGTGGAGCGCCGGTGCAGTTCGTTTACATGCTGGATGTAACGGTGACGGAACCGGAGAAAAAGGTTCTGCAACGGTTGAAGCGGGACAAAAATGTGGAGCTCATGAAGCCTGAGCTTACCACTGCACCGGCGTTGCGCACTTACTCGGGAGGGGAAAAACGGCCGGTGGTGGTTGGCTTTGGCCCGGCAGGCATGTTTGCGGCCCTGACCCTGGCGAAAGCTGGCTGGAAACCGCTGGTGCTGGAACGCGGCCAAGATGTGGATCGGCGTCATGACGATATCCAGAAGTTTTGGCGGGGGGGAGCCCTTGACGTTCAATCCAATGTTCAGTTTGGTGAGGGCGGTGCTGGTACATTTTCGGATGGAAAATTGACTACACGCATTAATGACAGTCATATGACCGATGTCATCGAGACGTTTATTCAGGCAGGTGCACCAGAAGAAATCCGCTATCTGCATAAGCCGCATATCGGCACGGATCTTTTGCGGGGGATTGTCAAAAATATCCGCTTGGAGATTATCCGTCTGGGGGGAGAGGTGCGCTTTGGCAGCCAAGTCACGGACCTGGAACTAAATGCCGCTGGGGCTGTTGAGGCAGTGATTGTCAATGAGGAAGAGCGGCTGGCGGTGGATTCGGTATTCTTGGGGACCGGGCATTCGGCCCGGGATACGTATCGCATGCTGCTTAGCAAGGGTGTCTGTATGGAGGCAAAACCATTTGCCATGGGCGTGCGCATCGAGCATCCCCAGGAATTTATCGATCGGGCTCAGTACGGCGAAGATGCAGGACATCCGCGGTTGCCCGTGGCCGATTATTCGCTGACCTATAAAGACCCGGTGACGGGACGCGGTGCGTATTCCTTCTGTATGTGCCCTGGAGGACAGGTGGTAGCGGCGACGTCGGAACTAGGCCATGTCTGTACTAATGGCATGAGTAACTATCATCGCGATTCCGGCATTGCCAATTCCGCACTTTTGGTGCAGGTTGGTCCCGATGACTTTGGCCAGGAGGTTTTAGCGGGCATGATGATGCAGGACAAATTAGAGGAAATGGCCTTTGATTTAGGGGGCCGCAATTACTTTGCTCCGGCCCAGACGGTGGGCGATTTCCTGGGTGGGACTTCAGGTTCGACGCAGTTTTTGACAACGCCGACTTACCAGCCGGGGGTCAAGGCGGTGGATCTTCATGACTGCCTGCCGGAATTCATGACGAAAACCCTGGAAGGGGCGCTTCCTTGGTTTGACCGGAAGATTCCGGGCTTTGCTGACAGGGGAGCGGTGATGACGGGCATTGAGGCGCGTTCTTCTGCGCCATGCCGTATCCGCCGTAATCGTGATTCCTTTGTGGCAGAGGCTACGCCCGGCCTTTATCCGATGGGTGAGGGCGCTGGCTATGCCGGAGGTATCATGAGTGCTGCTGTGGACGGTATGAAAGCCGCACTTGCATTTTTAAGTAAAAATGTGCATACTATTAAGAGTTAATACGAATTTAGAAAATTCTTATTGAGAAATAGGAGGATATACTAATGGCAAGATTATTTGGTACGGATGGTGTCCGCGGAGAGGCAAATGCGGTTTTGATGCCGGAGATGGCATATCGTCTGGGACGTGCTGCGACGATTTACTTCGGCAAAGAATCCGAAGAACAGCCGCTCATCATTATTGGCCGCGATACCCGTCTGTCCGGTGAGATTTTTGAGGCTGCTTTGACGGCGGGAATTTGCTCGGCTGGCGGACGGGCAATGCTGGCGGGGGTTATCCCGACGCCGGCTATCGCATATCTGGCTCGCCGTCATAAGGCAAAAGCAGGTATCGTTATCTCGGCCTCCCACAATCCTTTCCATGATAATGGCATTAAATTCTTCGGTGGTGATGGTTACAAACTGCCGGATGCTGTTGAGGATGAACTGGAAGAAATCGTTCATCAGCTGGAAAATGATGATAATCTTGCTCGTCCGACTGGCGATAAAATCGGTCATATCGAGTACCGCACGGATCTTTTGAACCAGTACATCGAGTTTGTCCTGAGCACTTGTTCGGAGCGCTTTGAGGGAATGAAAATTGTTCTGGACTGCGCAAACGGTGCTTCCTATCAGGTTATGCCACGCGTCCTTCGTGAACTGGGGGCAAAAGTCAAAGTTATTCATGCGCTGCCAAATGGTGTGAATATCAATGACCACTGTGGTTCTACGCATATGGAGTCGTTACAGAAGGCGGTCCTGGAAAATGGCGCGGACTTTGGTATTGCTCATGACGGTGATGCCGACCGTACCCTCTGCGTCGATGAGAAGGGCCAGATTATCGATGGTGACCATATCCTTGTCATGTGCGCCCAGGATATGATGAAGAAGGGAACGTTGCCGTATAATACGGTGGTTTCCACAGTCATGGCGAATATCGGCTTCCATAAAGCTATCAAAGAGGCTGGCGGCCGGGTAGAAATCACCCAGGTTGGTGACCGTTATGTCTTAGAGAACATGATGAAGAACGGCTATAAGATTGGTGGCGAGCAGTCTGGCCATATCATCTTCTCGGATTATGCTACCACGGGAGATGGCCCGATTACGGCTCTGCAGGTGCTTTCTTCCTTGAAACGCAGCGGCCGCAAAGCATCGGAACTCACAGCATTGATGACGACGTATCCGCAGCTCCTCGTCAATGTGCGCGTGGCAACGAAAGAAGGCTGGGAAGAAAACGAAGCCATTAAAGCAGCTATTGCCGAAGGCAACAAAGAACTCGGTAATGACGGCCGTATTCTGGTCCGCCCGTCTGGTACGGAGCCGCTGATTCGCGTTATGGCGGAAGGTCCGGATCAGTCCCAGCTCGATGTTATCTGCCATCGCATTGCCGATGTTGTCAAGAAAGAGCAGGGCTGCAATTGAGCGTTCAAAAACAGGCGCTGGTTTTTGCCAGTTTTGGTGTCAGCGATGACCGGGCCCGTCAGACCAGTCTTGATGCTTCGGCAAAGCTGTTGGCGGAGCGCTTTCCTGACTGGGATGTTTTCCAGTGCTATACGTCAAATTTTATCCGCAAACGGTTAAAGGATCAGGGGCGTCAGGTTCCGTCGTTGCCAGAACTGCTGGAAGGTTTAGCTCAGCAAGGGTATTCCCGTGTGCTGATCCAGCCTTCCCATTTGACCCCTGGTGAAGAATTTGACGGCAAAGTGGTGACAGCTGCCCAGGCAGCCAGGGAATGGTTTGCGGGTGGCCTTGTGGTCAGTCGGCCGATCTTTGATACGGCGGAAGATTATCCAGTGGTGCTGGAAGCAATCCTGTCGGAGTTTTCCCTGGCAGAAGGGGAGCAGTTAGTATTTTTTGGCCATGGGTCGCCCCATCACCACAATCCTGTTTATGAACGGTTTCAGCAAGTGGTGGATGAACGCCGTCTGCCGGTTCATATCGGTGTACTTGAGCCATCGGATACCCCAAATCTTCCGATGGTTATCCGCCGTCTGAGGCAAGGGGGGGGACAACAAATTTTGCTGGCACCGCTGTTGCTGGCGGGGGGGAGTCATGTTATCCGGGATATGGCGGGGGAGGCAGAATCTTCCTGGAAAAGCCAGCTGACTGCTGCCGGTTTTACGGTTCGTACCAATCTGCAAGGCTTGGGAGAATATCCGTTTTTCCGGGAGCTTTATGTTTCGAAGGTACAAAAGGCTTTAGCACTTAGTGGATGGTTAAAATAAGAGGAATTTTCGGATAACTTTAGGCTATTATATAAATTCAATAAAAATATTTTTATTTTGCGAAAATTCCTTTATAATAAAACTATGGTTACCTAATATTCGGCATTATAGCCCAAATCTAAATGAGGTGAGTTTATGTCACATCCAGTAACTACTAATCCATTAATCATCATGTTGATTAACATGACAGTCGTATTCTTAGTGTTGACCGCATTGGGACTTGTGATTAATCTGATTCATATGATTGACCCGACGAGACCAAAGGAAAAGAAGCAGGAAGAAGTGCTGCCGGCAGAGCCAGTGGCAGCAGCAGAGCCTGTATCGGTGGCGGAAGCAGCAGCTGACGAGAAGGGGATTTCTCCGGAGATTGTAGCTGTTATCGCTGCGGCAATTGCCAGCTACGGCTATGGCGTTGAGCAGATTCGTGCCATTCGCCCAATCCAGCGCGAGGGTTGGAAGAATTCGGGCCGCATGCGTTTGTCGCATCGCCGGTCGTGAGGCAGGGAAGGAGGAATTATCATGGAGCTTTTCAATGCATTCGCTGTATCCCTGCAGGCTGTTTGGGCTGACAGTGGTTTTTCGGCTTTTGAGGCTGGCAACGGAATCATGATTCTGGTCGGCCTGGTACTTCTCTACATGGCAATCGTTAAGGAATTTGAGCCGCTGCTCTTAGGGCCGATTGCCTTCGGCTGTATCCTGGCTAATTTCCCCCGTACGGGATTTTTTGAGGAGCCGGGACTTATGCAGGCAATCCATTACGGCATTGCGAATGAGATTTTCCCGCCTCTTATCTTTTTGGGAGTCGGTGCCATGACGGATTTCGGTCCGCTGCTGGCTCGTCCCGTTACGCTGCTCTTAGGGGCAGCTGCTCAGATCGGTGTATTCGTTGCTTTGGTCGGTGCAATGCTTTTGGGGTTCAACGTGCAGGAGGCTGGCGCTATTGGTATTATTGGTGGTGCTGATGGTCCAACGGCTATTTACCTTTCTATCCAGATGGCACCCCATCTCTTAGGTGCCATTGCCGTAGCAGCTTATTCCTACATGTCCTTGGTTCCGTTGATTCAGCCACCTATCATGAAGTTGCTCACTACCCAAAAAGAACGGGAAGTGGTTATGGAGCAGCTGCGTCCGGTTACGAAGTTCGAGCGCGTCTGCTTCCCCATTGTGTCTGCCATCATCATCAGCCTGCTGTTGCCGCCTATTGCTTCGTTGCTGGGATGCCTGATGCTCGGCAACTTGTTCCGTGAATCTGGCGTTATGGATCGTTTGTCGGATACCGCGCAGAACTCTCTGTGCAATATGGTTACGATATTCCTGGCAACGGGTACGGGCATGACGATGAATGCCCATGACTTCCTGGTTCCCCAGACCCTGTTGATTATCTGCCTGGGGTTGGTGGCCTTCATTGCCGGTACTGCCGGTGGTGTTCTCTTCGGCAAGGTTATGTGCCGCGTATCTGGTTGGAAAATCAATCCGTTGATTGGTTCGGCTGGTGTATCGGCTGTTCCGATGGCTGCGCGTGTCAGCCAGGTAGTGGGCATGAAATCAAAACCGGGCAACTACCTGCTCATGCATGCCATGGGGCCGAACGTCGCTGGTGTTATCGGCACGGCTGTTGCTGCTGGTACGATGCTGGCAATGCTCAAATAATTGGTTCGTATAAAGCTGACTGGTCAATTGACCGGTCAGCTTTTTTGACTAGTCAATTGTCATAGGTGGTGTTTGACATAGGTTATGGACAGGTGTAAAATTTTGTCATATGCAATAGATGTAGCAAGAATTTACGGAAATTTGGAGGTACCTGTAGATATGCGTGGTATTTTTTATGGAATTGGCGTGGGCCCTGGTGATCCGGAACTTTTGACCGTGAAGGCGATTCGGGCCATGGAAAAGGTGGATGTTCTGATTGCGCCAAAGACGGAGAAAAAAGATGGCAGTGTGGCGCTTTCCATTGCGAAACCATATTTGAAGGATGATGTGGAGACCATTTATCAGGTGTTTCCGATGGTTAAGGGGTTTGCGGAAAATAGCACGGAGGCCTGGGAACAGAACAAGAAAGAAATACTC
>CALYVJ010000051.1 GCA_945494195.1 uncultured Selenomonas sp.
CAACCGGTTGCCAATCACTCTTACGACATTGGAACCAGTCTCTTGGATGCCTCTACTAAGCTTTGGCACTCCGGCCTTATCCCCCCAATGACCTTCACATTTTCCGCTATTTCCTACATAAAATATATCACAGCAGTTCGCGCTATTGGGGCCGCACCTGCAACCAGACCTGCAAAATCCGGATTCGCAGTCATAAAAAAACAGACTACCTCTGGTCCGAAATCCATATCATTACCTATTTCGATGACCATCAGCCGGTGATTGCCTTCGGCAACCTCCGCAATATCCAGGCACAAAAACTCTGGCAGCAGCGCATCGAGCATGAGGCTTTCTTCGACAAGCTCACCGGCTTGCTCAATAAATAACCCACGGTTCCGACACCCTGGGCTGTATCGGTTTTGAGAGCTGTCAACCTCGTGCCTTTGACGACGAATGCATCCATGCCTTAAGCATCTTCGCCGTCATCCTGGGCAATATCCTTTTGACCTCCTATTCCGACGACAAACGCTGTCGGAATCCTCTGCCGGTCATCCCTGCTACGAACTGTTTCATCAACGCATGACCCCCTGCCCAGACTGTCCCGTACAAAAACTTTCCAGCGAAGGCAGTGAATATATTGCCTGTGAACTTAGCAACTGGGATAAAGAACGCCCCACCACCACGCGCGCCTGCAATCTCCATTGGAACAAGAACGAAAACGATCCGCCACTGGCGATGGTCATTCAGGAACCCTTCTGAAAAAGCAGTCCGTTGAAAATCAACGGACTGCTTTTTTGATTGCATAGTGCTATACTTATCCTTATGGTGTATTGAATTCAATAAAAGCGAGGCTTTCCGTATGATATCCAACCCTCCCCTATGGAAAAAAAATCTGCTGATTTGCTGCGTGGCATCCTTTATCGTCTCTATTGGCATGAGCCAAATGGCGCCAATCCTGCCCCTCTATATCGCAGAATTAGGCGTCAAGAATCCAGCAGACGTGGCGCGCTGGGCCGGCATCGTCTTTGGATGCAACTTCATCAGCCTGGCCATATTCTCGCCCATCTGGGGCAGACTCTCCGACCGCTTCGGCCGCAAGCCGATGATCCTGCGCGCCTCAGGCTGGCTCGGGCTCATCATGATTGGCATGGGCTTTGCGCAAAGCGTCTGGCATCTCATGATCCTGCGGCTGCTGCAGGGATGCCTCAGCGGCTTCCAAGCCGCCGTGATTCCGCTTTTAGCACAGGAAACACCAAAAAAACACTCCGGCTGGGCCATGGGAATGTTCTTCACCGCCCAGGTATCTGGAGGACTCATGGGGCCGGTATTCGGCGGCTGGCTCGGTGAAACCATCGGCTTCCGCAACTCGTTCTTTTGCATTGGCACCTGCTGCCTGCTCGGTTTTCTCGCCCTGACGCAGGTTCACGAAACTCCAAAGACCGCCCGCATGCCCCGTGCAGGCAGTCCTCGCCCATCCTTACGCCGCCTGCCCCAACGCAATGTCATCCTCGGCGTATTCCTGACCACAGTGTTGCTGCACTTCTCCCTGACCTGCGTCGCACCGCTCCTAGCCGTCTACATCCAGGAAATCGCCGGCAATATCGACCACCTGGCCATCATCTCTGGCACAGTCTTCTCTGCGGCGGGTTTTGCCAGCATGCTGTTTGCCTCCCGGTTCGGAAAACTTGCCGACCGAATCGGCTCAGAACGCATCCTATTCTCCTGCCTGCTGCTCTCAGGCCTCGTCTCCATCCCCCAGGGATTCGTCACCGCCCCCTGGCAGCTTGGCGTCCTGCGCTTCTTCCACGGCATCGCCATCGCCGGGCTCATGCCGTCTACCAACAATCTCATCCGCCAGCTCTCCCCGCCGGCACTGATGGGCCGCATCTTTGGCTTCAACCAGTCAGCCCAATTCATCGGCATGTTCAGCGGCGCCTTCTTCGGCGGCCAGTTAGCCGCCCTAATCGGTATCCGCAGCCTCTTCCTGCTGGTCGCAGCATTGCTGATTGTAAATGCTATTTGGTGCAAGTTCACGATAAAGACGCTTTAAACTTTTGACTTACCGGGACACGCTTATAACAAAAACGGCTGAAGTAGTATCTGTGCTACTTCAGCCATTTTTTTATTTCTTTAACGATGGCACCTTGCCCATGATGGCAGCCATTACGGCGACCAGACATACCAGAGCGGCGCCAAGGCCAAGCCAGCCATTGGCGGTGATGCCGTCAACTACATAACCAGCTACACAACAGCCTGCAACTGTCATGACGTATGGTAGCTGCGTGTTGACATGATCAATGTGATGACACTGCGCACCTGCCGATGCCAAAATCGTCGTATCAGAAATCGGCGAAGCATGGTCGCCGCCGACAGCACCAGACAGGATAGCTGCTACACAGACGACGAGCATATTCGGGTCCATGCCGACAACTGCTACCGCAATCGGAATCAGGATGCCGAAAGTTCCCCAGGACGTTCCCGTGGCAAAGGCCAGGCCCATAGCCACCAGGAAGAAAATCGGCGGCAGGAACATGATAAGGGATGCGTTAGCACTGACGATGCCGCCAACGAACCCGCCAAGGTTCAGATATTTATCACTGCAAATGCCCGAAAGGGTCCAGGCAAGGCAGAGGATAAAGATTGCCGGCGTCATAGCCTTGAAGCCCCAGCCGAAACTGTCGCAGAAGGCATTGAAGGAAATGACTTTGCGCGGCAGATAGAGGAAACCAGTAAAGATAAAGGCAATGAAGGAACCCAGCACGAGGGATTTCGAGGAATCACAGTTAGCAAAGGCCTCAGCGATGCTCTTGCCCTCATGAATACCGCCCGTGTAAAGCATGCCATAAACGCAGGCCGCAATCAGGACGAACAGCGGCAGCAGCAGATCGATAAGCTTGCCGTTGCCTTCCTCTTCATGTTTGATGCCTGTCGTATCCTGATATTCCTTTGGAACGACAAAATTCTCATTGCTCTCGCGAACGCTCTTGGCCATAGCACCATAGTCACGGCCCGTCCAAATCAAGAAGACCATGAAGATAAGCGTCAGCCACGCATAGAGATTGAACGGAATCGTCTGCAGGAACAGCGAAAAGCCGTCAATCTCACTGCCTTCCGGCAGCGAGGAACCTACAGCAGCTGCCCAGCTCGATACCGGAGCGATGATGCAGATTGGCGCCGCCGTGGCATCGATGATATAAGCCAGCTTCGTGCGGGCGATCTTGAATTTGTCAGTAACCGGACGCATGACCGTACCGACAGTCAGGCAATTGAAATAATCATCAATAAAGATGACCAATCCTAAAAGGGCCGTAACCAGCGAAGCGCTGCGCTTGCCGTTGATGGCCTTGGCCGCCCATTCCCCGTAGGCACGGGTCGCACCACTGCGCGTGATAGCGGCCACAAGGATGCCCAGGATGACCAAGAATACGAGAATGTTGACATTGCCGCCAACTTTATCCGACATAACCGCAAACATCGTCAGGATAGATTCTAGGATATTGCCCCCCGTAAAGAGCAATGCCCCGGAAAAGATACCGATAATCAGCGACATATAAACTTCTTTCGTCCAGAGAGCCAGTGCAATCGTGATGACCGGTGGCAATACAGACCAGACGGATTCTGCCATGAACATAACCTACCTTCTGTTATACTTGTACATTACAACATTACAATATTACAAATTTTATTTTTTACGCGTACTATTGTATAACATTTTTTGCATAGTATCAATAAGAATTTAAGCATTTTTTGCAAGCTTTGTAAATTCATCGGCAAGCTTCGCAAACTCCTCAAGCGAAAGGGTCTCACCGCGGCGCGTCATTTCGATGCCAGCGCCCTCCATCGCATCACGGACCTGCTCCTTGGGGAAACCGCCGCCCTTCAAAGCATTCGAAAGGGTCTTGCGGCGCTGGCCAAAGGCTGCCTTTACCACCCGGAAAAACATCTTCTCCTCCATGACGGCGACGGCCGGCGTCTCCCGAACCTTGCAGGCGATGACGACACTGTCGACTTCCGGCGCGGGGATAAAGGACCGGGGCGGAACATCGAGGACAATTTCCGGCTCTGTATAATACTGAACAGCTACCGACAAAGCCCCATAGGTACGCGACCCCGGTTTGGCAATCATGCGCTCAGCAACTTCCTTCTGCACCATCGTCACCATGCGCGTAATCGGCAGATGACGCTCGAGCAGAGTCATAAGGATCGGCGTCGTGATGTAATAGGGCAGGTTTGCCGCCACCTTGAAAGGGCCTTCCCCCATGATTTCCGGGATGTTCACCTTGAGGATATCTCCCGGCACAATGGTGACGTTATCATAGGCCTTGAGGGTCTCGGCCAGCACGGCTGGAAGTTTCTTGTCCAGCTCAACAGCCGTTACCTCAGCGCCAGCCTCGGCAAGCCCTTGGGTCAGCGTGCCGATTCCCGGTCCGATTTCCAGCACGCGTTCTCCCGGCTGGATTTCCGCCGCATCGACAATGCCCTGCACGATGCCCGCATCAATCAGGAAGTTCTGGCCGAGTTTCTTGCTCATGCGCAGGCCAAAAGCCTTCAGAATATGATTGGTTACAGAACGGCTGGCAATCTTCGGCTGTAAAATTTCTTCATCCTGGTGGTTCATACTTCCTCCTTGTCAAGCTGCGCTACAGCGTCAGCAAATTCTTCTCTCGTTACTCCATAATGGTTGAGCCGTTTCAAAAAGGTCTTGGCATTGGCAAAGCCAAGGCCGAGGATTGCTCCCAAACGGGCACGGCGCTGGCTGGCCCGGTCAGCCCCCGACAGGTCATGCATGATGAGATCGGCCCCAGTGAAATTCTTCGTGGGCTCCCAATCCAGCGTACGCACCTTCTCCAGTGCCTTGCGGATGGCATCGGGCTTAGCCTGTTCGATGCCGATGTCATCGTTATCCGTAGCATCTTCCACCGGCACAAAGGCATGCTTGGCATTCGGGAAACGACGCGAAAGATACAGGCGAATACGCTCGCCAGCCGAATCTGGATCCGTCATGATGATGATGCCGCGTTTTTTATAAGCCTGTTCAATATTCTTGAGCGCCTGGGGCTTCAGATTGAATCCTTCCGTAATGATGCAGTCAGCTTCGACGGCTTTATCGATAGCCACAACATCCATCTTGCCCTCAACCACCAATACTTCTTTTATCATAAAAATTCCTCGTATCCTTCTGGTTTAAAGTACGGTCTTGACCGCCTTGTATACCTCGTCATGGATTGCCGCAATGCTGCGCGGCTCCCCGCCCTCACTGCAGATGACTTTTGACCAGTCATATTTGGCCGCCAGCTCCAGATAAGCCCCATGGCAACGGTGCAGGTAGCCAGTGTCCTTTTCGTGAATGTCCTTTTCCGTCCCCGTTTCCGCGGCCCGAGCTGCAATAAGCTTGTCGGCCACCTGAGGGTCCATATCGAGGAACACGACCTTATCCGGTACGGGCAGGCCGATTTTCACAAACTCGAAATCCCATAGCCAGTCGAGAAACGCCTCGCGCTCCTTGGCATCGGTGATTTTCACCGCCTGATGGACCATATTGCTGGTCGTATAGCGGTCGGCCAGGATGATATCGCCGTTATCGTAGAATTCTTTCCACTTCATGCGGAAGGACGCATAGCGGTCAACGGCAAAAAACGTCGAAGCCGCAAAGGCGTTGACATCCTCCGCATGGCCGCCGAAATCGCCCCGCAGATACATGCGCACCAGCATGGACGAATCGGCCTCATAGTCCGGGAACTCAATGCGATGCACGCGGTAGCCATCCCGTACCAAGTGGTCATAAAGGGCCTTGGTCTGAGTGGCCTTTCCCGAGCCATCGCCAGCTTCTATAATGATGAGTTTTCCTTTGCTCACGATTCTTTCACTACCTTTAATGTCTTCAGATGGGTATCCTGCGGCCCTACAACCTTGAGCCCGAGCTTTTGCATGGCACGGATATAGGAAAGACTTGACTGGTCAATTCTATCCCCCGGTGCCAGAATTGGAATCCCTGGCGGGTAAAACATCAGCTGCTCCGCCGCAATACGGCCGACAGCTTCCGCAAAAGGAACCTGCTCATAGGCTGCAAAGAAGGCTGCCCGCGGTGTCATACCAAGTTCGGGTACGGCAGGCATAGCTGCAGCAACCGAAAACTTCTCCTGCCCCTTATAGCAGGCTGCCAATTCCCGGAGTGCCGCCAGCAATACGCCTGTCTCATGCTCTGTATCAGCATACGAGATGATACAGAGCAGGTTATAGGCATCGGAAAGCTCACACTGAATCTTGTACTCATGCCGTAAGATTTCCTCCGCCCGCGGACCGCTGATACCTAGCGCGCGAAGGTTCACCGTAACCTTCGTGCGGTCAAGGCCTGCCGCCCCTTCAGTCTGCAGATAATCGGCGCCAAAAGACCACAGGCCGTCAATCTGGTTGATGTCCTGGCGAAGTTTTTCCGCCAGTTTTACCGCACGGCCAACTTTCTCGGCGCCATCTTCAGCCAGCTGCAGACGGGCGATGTCAAGTGACGCGAGCAATAACTGATTGGGACTTGTCGACTGCAAAAGGCTTGCTGCCTGACGGACACGCTCCGCGCGCACGCGCGGCCCCTTGACGAGCAGCATGGAAGTCTGCGTAAGACTTCCGACAATCTTATGCGTGCTTTGCGCTGCCATATCAGCCCCGGCGTCGATGGCCTGCGGTGGCAATTGATCCGAAAATTTCAGATGCGGACCATGAGCTTCATCCACGAGCAGCAGCATACCATGCGCGTGCACTTCGTCAGCAATGGCCGATAAATCCACAGTGACCCCATAATAGGTCGGATAGACCAGCGCTAGGGCCTTGGCCTCAGGATGCTCGGCAATGGCCCTGCGAATGTCGCTAAGGCGAAGCCCCATGGCAATGCCAAGCCGTTCATCGATTTCCGGCTGGATAAAAACAGGTTTGGCCCCCACCAGAATGATGCCACCAATCATCGAACGGTGTGCATTTCGCGGTACCAGCACGGTATCCCCAGGACGGAGCGCCGCCATCAGCATTGTATGGATGGCACCGCTCGTCCCATTAATCATAAAATAGGCTGCATCGGCCCCATAAAGCGCAGCCGCCAGCTCCTGTGCCTCACGAATGCACATCGTCGGTTCGTGGAGATCGTCCAGCTCCTCCATCAGCGAGACTTCTTCGCGAAGCCCCTCTTCCGTAATGAGCTTTTTGAGCAGCGGATGCGCCCCGAGCCCCTGTTTATGGCCCGGCGTATGAAAAGCGAGAGCGCCGTCTCGCGCGTAAGCCTGCATAGCCTCCGCAATCGGCGCTCTTAGCTGATTTGATTGGATTGAACTATCTTTTTTCATTACGATTTTTTACCCTTATCGGGAGTGTTGATTACTTTTACCTCTTCTTTGTTGGCACCAGGGATCTTGTTGGGCACGCGCAAATGGATGCGGGTTCCTTTGCCGACAGTAGACAGCACATTGATTGCCGCACCGATAATCTTAGCGCGCTCTCTCATTCCCATAATCCCAAACTGGTCGGCATGGTCAGTACCATCCGCCAGGATTTCCTCGGCAGGAACATCCGGAATTTCAGGATCAGCTTCCGCATCGAAGCCCTTGCCCTCATCTTCGATCAGTACCGATAACGCCTGGGGTCGATACAGCAACCGAACTCGTGCCTTGTCCGTCCCGGCGTGATGCGCGACATTGTTAAGAGCCTCCTGCACCACCCGGAAAACAGCTATCTCGACATGTTTCGGCAAATCATAGGATTTGCCATCAACACTGAAATCCGTTGACAAAATGCCGCGAGAAGCCAGCCGACCCACCAGCTGGTTGATGGCCGGAGCTAGTCCCAAGTCATCGAGGGCCATGGGACGCATGTCGAAAATAACTTGCCGCACGTTGCTCAGGCAATCGCGAATCTGTTGCCGGAGCTCCTGCAAGGTACGCTTAGCCTCCTCCGGATCATAATCAATGAGCTTTTCGGCAATCGAAGTCTGGAAGATGAGGTTGGCCAAATCCTGCGCCGGACCATCATGAATCTCACGGGAGACGCGATAGCGCTCTTCCTCCTGCGCCTTGATGATACGCGCTCCAACAAACTTGTCCTTCTGGACAGCTTCGATTTTCCAAACTACCCCACTGACCTGCGAACTCAGATACGAGAGCACCGAGCCGATAGCCAGTGCCAAGTGTTCCGCCTGAACCAGCATCACCTGCAGATGGCGCAGACGAAGTTCCAGCTTATCGCGCTGCTGACGCAATGCCTGCTCCTTCTCCCGCTCAACACCAAGATCAACCTGAACATTCTTGACGGCTTCATAGCTGGCACGGATTTTTTCTTCCGAATAATCCTGAAAATTGCCACTGACCATGACCAGATGCTGCTTTTCTCGTTGTTCTTTCTTGGCCAGTTCGTCCACACGGTCGATAGTCTTCCGTGCCTGTTCTTTTAATTCCTGCAGCTGCTTCTTGCTGTTTTCGACCTCAGTACGGGCCGTTTCATATATTTCAAAAATCTGGGATTTACTATTCTCAATCGTATCGATTGTGTTTGTCAGGATGCTTTTCAGGGACCCTTCCTTAATGCCGCCATTTTCATCCATCAGGGATTCATTGTTAAGGGCTGCCATACTGTTCCTCCCTATTCCTACTTCTTATGCCGCTTGTTAAACCAGCGAATTACCAGCAACCCCAAAATCGCTCCTGCCAAAATCTGCAAGTCCGACATCCTGAATAAGGAATCCGCTCCGTTTTCCTGGACCTTCGTATAAATTGCACCAATTACCAGCAATACCACCAGTACATTGGATATTGCTTTACCATGTTGTTTCAAGAAAGAAATACGGCTCACCTCCGGGTACGCACACTTATCCCAACTTACTCTCCTTTAAATTTTACTATGAAAAATGGGGAAGTCAAGGGAGACTTGCTTTTATCCCCAAATACC
>CALYVJ010000052.1 GCA_945494195.1 uncultured Selenomonas sp.
ACCATTTAAGGATTAGCGCTATAAAAAAGCTGGAGCTCGAAGAAATTTCTTCGGGCTCCAG
Source organism: uncultured Selenomonas sp. (assembly GCA_945494195.1). Lineage (GTDB taxonomy): Bacteria > Bacillota > Negativicutes > Selenomonadales > Selenomonadaceae > Selenomonas_A. Next base: position 62 of record CALYVJ010000052.1, read on the forward strand.
CTTTTTTATATCGCTTACAATTTCAAATATTTTACTTCGTCGAGGATTTCCTGGGGAACGGCATCTGGATTCATGCGCTGAACCTTGCGAAGGACCAGGTCAACGTTGTGAACCCTGGAGTTATGGGCCACATTCCAGCGGTCCATAAGTGGTGCATACTGCGGATTGGTACCGCGTTCCTCGCGGAACTTCTGGGAATAGGTGCAGTATTTGAACAAGATTTCCCGGGCAATCTTATTGAGGCGTGGCATGCCAAAGGCTTCGTTTTGGATGTATTTTTCATAATCGTTCATGAATATGACTTTGTAGTCATTGCGCGCCTTCTGTAAGGACATCTTGATGCGTTCTTTGATGTCAGCCGACAAATAGCCGTTTTTGCGGTAGAATTGGAGATAGTTGGTATATTCCGAAGTAAGGGATGGTTCGGATACATCGGCGTAACGGACACCCTGGATGCGGCGGCACATTTCCCAGCGGAACTGGGCGCACATCTGGACTACGGTATTGTCCAGATCCTCTGAATGATAGATGGAAATCATCATATGGGCTGGTGTGGTGCGGCGGACGCCTTCGATTTCTTGCCACATGAGGCCGCGGCTGCCGATGTTGGGCATCAGGATGATATAGGGCTTGACCTCCACATCGTAGATGAAGTGCGGAATCTTGAATTCCGGGAAATTGACCAGTGTGGGGCGGTAGAAACAGCTGTAGTCGATATCGGTAACTTTGGTAAAAGCTTCCCGGATACGGGCAGGGCTGGCAAGACATTTTTCCAGCGGGCGGACGACATCCTGCGCGTTGAAAATTGGTACGAAGGTGGCAAGGCGGCCATAAGTCGCCTTGTTGGCAATCGTGACCATATTGCGGATTTCAAAGGAAACCATCGCTTGGGTATCGTTCTGCAGGGAGTCGGATTCCGCCTGAGAAATGGAACCGGTGCGAACTTCCTCCCGGAGATATTCGAACCAGTCGTTATCGAATTCGTTTTTCGAAGGAAGTGCCTGTCCGCGATAGATTTTCAGCAGCCAATCGTAAAGGGATACAATGCGTTCTTCTGGATCGTTTTCCCAACCGACGGCAGTTTGGTAAAGGATTTCGGTATTGGCTGTTCCGGCCAGAGTTTCATCGACGAAGCCAAAGAGGAAAAACATGCGGACTTCTATTGGCAGGTGGTCCGTATTGAGGCTCTTGAAGAATGCCGCTTCATATATTTTATAGAAGCCATCGGAGAGGCTTCGGCGGAGATGGCGCATTTCGTCAGATTTTTCCAGACGATCTTCGGTATCAGTATAGGCCTTTACATCTTTGCGGAAGGTGTCGATGGTTTCCTGGTCGACACCGGAAAAAGCCAAAATCATATCCAAGGCGTTCTGGATATGCGAGGTAGTATTCGAATCGCCGCGATTGTTAGTGTCAACGCGGGATTTGACATTATAAAACGCTTCAATAAAGGAAGCTGCACCGGATTTTGTCTGGTCGATGAAAGTCAGGACCGAAAGGAGTTCCTGGCTGAATTTGCGGCTGACGGTAGAGGCGCGCATGACTGTTTCCACGCAGAAGCTAACATCCAGAGGATAATAGCCCTTATCCAGTGCACTTCGCTGGCTGCAATAGGCGCGGCAGAGGTCTGCCTCCCAACTGGAGTCAAGTCTGGAAGATTCCAGCGGAATCAGATGCTCGACAAATTCGAATTGTTCTGGTGCGGTGCCGAGTTGGACACACATAAATTTGTACTCGTTGTAATTGTATTTGAGCTCTTTGCAAAGTGATATGGCAGCATCGGTAGTAGCAGTGAGGGATTCTAGAATCGCCGTTGCAAGTTCCATATTCGCAGCTGCGATGACTGGTGCTATTGCCGGTGTTCCCGTAATGGCCTCGACGATATCATCGGGATTCATATAATCCATTGCCATCAAGGTGGCATCCTCTAAGGCTACATAATCGAAGGAATAGGTTTCTCCTGGAAGGTAGGCAGTTCCAGCCATAGAACCGCTGCCTAGGCGTATGTTTATGTCATTCCCATCGGTCATAGCAAGTGCACCAGCTAGGACGATTTCGAGTGTCTTTACCTCGTCGCCTTTCCGATGTAATACTTGACCTTTCCCAATCCTAATCTTCTCCACGAAATAAACCTCCTTGGTTTTCGTTTCTAAACTACATTAATTCGACAATCATCATTCAACAACATAATTTTACTCCAATCGCGGCGTTTATGGCAAGCGTAGAAGGAATAAGAAAAGTCATATAATTCAGTAAACAATGTTACATGTATACATGCATACAATTTGCATTACATGTAAACATATGCTATTATTTATCCATGGATGGAGGAATGATGTATGTATACGAAAGAAATGTACGTTACCAGAATCAAGTTCATAGCATTGAGTCAAATCAGCCAGATTATGGATGCTGTCAAAGAAACTCCATCCGGATATCGCAGAGATACACGGGAGTATCTAGAGGCTATGTATTATATAGTAGATAATATGTCAGCAGCGAGATTATCAGAAGTGGTCAATACGGTTCATGACAGTTATGCCGAAGTCGGTATGGATGATGATGGCTATGTGGCCGATTCGCTGATGACCATTGCCTTGGCCCAGTATCAAAACGAGCTCGGAGAGCGTAATGTCTATGATATGGGGTGGGACCGTTTGGTGGAAGATTTCTTCCGCACGGCTATCGCCTGATTTTACTATTGCCAACAATTTATCATAATAAACGAAAAAACTCCTGCCTTTGGGCAGGAGTTTTTTCGTGTGGCGCGAAGTAGCAGGTGGTTAGAATAACAAAAGACAAAGGAGGGAAAAGTATCTTGCCTATGTACAAAAAATCCTTATGGATTTTGTTGCTGTTGTTAGCTGCTATTGCCATGGGAACAATATATGGTTCCTATGCACAGGAAAGTGCTGTAGTGCTGGATGAAGCTGGCCGTGAAGAAGGGGGAACGGCCTCTAATATTACAGTCTACGTGACTGGAGCGGTCAATAAACCTGGGATGGTAACGGTAAAAGAGGGGGCACGCGTTGGTGATGCGATAAACACTTGTGGAGGACTGCTGCCTACTGCTGATCAGGAACATATCAATATGGCGCAGGTGCTAAAAGATGGGGAGCAGGTGAAGGTGCCGGAACGGCAAGCTTCCTTACCTAAGGGGAAAGACCAAAAAGCGGGAAAACGGGGAGGAGAAGCGAGCGGGTTAATCAATATCAATACAGCAGATGAGAAGGAACTCGATTCTCTGCCTGGTATTGGCCCGGCTATGGCGAAACGGATTATCGAATACCGGGAGACGGAGGGGAATTTTCAGCGTATTGAGGATCTCAAGAAAATAAAGGGAATCGGTGAAGCCAAGTTTGCGAAAATCCGGGATAAGATTTGTTTATGAAATCTTGGAGGAGTGGTGGTAAATGGAGACGGGACAGCATCCGCAACTCTTTTTGGCAGGCTGTTTGGTTATGTTGTGTGCTGGGATTGCCGCGGGGAAAATAATGGGCCTTCCAAGCGCTGGGGGAATGGCACTGCTATTTATTTTGCTGGTGGCCGCGGCCCTTACGGTATGGCGCCAGAGCTGTTTGTCTTGGCTGGTGTTTTTGTTATTGTTTTTCGTAGCGGGAATGGTTCGCTTTATGGCGGCGGATGAACTACCGGAGCAGGACATTTCCCAATTTGCCCGTCAGGAGGTCAAGGTTACGGGAACTCTGCGGGAGGAGCCGCAGGTAACGGAGGATTTGACCGGTCAAAAAAAGATACGCTACGCGATAGATGCAGCTACAGTCAAAATGACAGGTTTGGAACAGCAGGTGTCTGGTGGTATGTATATTTACAGTCGTGTTAACCAGCAGGAGGTTCCTACGGTTCGAGTGGGTGACGAAATCCTGGCATCAGGAAAAGTCAGAATTCCCCAGGGATATCAAAATCCAGGACAGCTTGACACAAGGGCTTTGTTAAAAGCACAGGGGATTACGGCATCGCTGTCTACGGGGAAGCGGGGAATTCGTGTAACGCCGCGGGAAACGAAGATCTTTGCCCGTTGGCTGATAAGTATCCGGGAACATTACCGGAATCAGTTGGGAAAGGTTATGTCCAAGGAAGACGCGTCAGCTGTTTTTGCGATGCTGTTTGGCGGCTATGAGGGCATCAAGCCGGAATTGCTGCAGGATTTTACGGCGACAGGCATTGTTCATATCCTGTCGGTATCCGGTTCGCATATCAGTTTATTGGCGGCAGTGATGGCTTGGCTTTCGGGACTTTGGCGATTGCCCCAGGGGATTACCGCCCTTATGGTCATCGGGGCAATCGTTTTGTACAGCATTCTATCTGGCTGTGTTCCGCCAGTGATACGAAGCGGAATCATGGGTGGATTAACTTTTTTGGCACTGGCCTTGGAACGGGAGAAGGCGGCAGGGCATATCTTATTGCTGACGGGAATCGCGATGATGGCGGTTTCTCCGTTGCTGCTTTTCCACATCAGTTTCCAGTTGTCTTTTCTGGCAACAGCCGGGTTGTTATTTTTGGCACCGGGCATCCGCAAGTGGTTCCGGCTGCACGGGATGCCGGAGTTGGTGGCTGGCAGCATGGCTATTACTATGGCAGCCCAGGCAGCTACCCTGCCGGTATTGGCCTGGTATTTCAATCAGCTTTCCTTGTCGTCGCTTTTGGCCAATCTGTTGGCAGTTCCAGTGATTGAATTGATTTTGGTGGCGGCTTTGTTTGCCGGACTGGCAGCTTTGGTGCTTCCATTGGCAGGGGCGGTATTGTTTACAGGTGTGAGTCTGTTGCTGGGGGTGGTGGTGGAAATCGTCCGGATATTGGCAAGACTTCCTGCCAGCCAGATTTGGGTGCCATCCCCGAATGCCGTGGGGATGACTGGGTATTATTTGTTGCTGGGCTGGTTCTTGTTGAAGCAAGACCAGCGGAAGTTTCTCTGCCAGCAGTTGGGAAGACAAGGGAATCTGCTCGCGGCAGCCGGAGTCCTCAGTATCTTGGTGTTTGCCGGATGGCGTTATGCGCATCCGCCAGAGCTTTCGGTGCACTTTGTCGATGTGGGGCAGGGGGACTGCTGCCTCGTGGTGACGCCGGGGGGACATGCCTTCCTGTTTGATACGGGCGGAACTCGGGACGGTACTTTTGATGTAGGCGGGCGTGTGGTGGTGCCGTATCTGCTGCATTACGGCGTGCGCAACTTGGATGCGGTGTTCCTTACCCATGCCCATGAAGATCATGCAGCCGGTTGTGGCAGCATTTTGCATAAGCTTCCGGCCGGCAAGGTATATACTGCGGGAGAAGGCTTGCCAGCTTATGCCCGCAGTATGAGGTTGGGGGATAATGATCCGGTACTTTCTAAATTGGAAGTAGCCAGGCAGGGAAGCCGCCTGCAAATTGATGGGGTAACTATTGAAGTCTTATATGCACCGGAGCTATCGGCGGATATGGCAGCTGGCAATGAAGCATCCAATGTGTATCGTGTGTCGTATGGACGGGCGAGTTTCCTGCTTACGGGGGATCTGACGAGCGCGAACGAACACTGCCTTTTGCAGCAGGGCATCCATCCGGAAAGCACGGTGCTTAAAGCTGGGCATCATGGGAGCGATACATCGAGTTCGGAGGAATTCCTGCAGGCGGTCCAGCCTGGTTTTGCCGTGTTTTGCGTTGGCAGGGACAACCGCTTCGGGCATCCAAAAGCGACGGTGCTGAGGCGTTATCAAGAGGCAGGTATTAAAATCTTTCGGACCGATGAAGATGGGGCCGTGGTGTTCCATACCGATGGCAGGAAAATGCAGGTGGAGACCTATACTTCGTAAGGGCAGGGAATGAGGGCTTGGCGTCGAATAAGAATACTTAGATAAAAACAGAATAGATTGTATAGGAGGATGGTTTATGACAGAAGCAGAATTCAGAGAAAAGGCAAGGGCCGAGGGGGTATCGGAAGCCGCTATTGCGCGTGAGATTTCCATGCACGATAAATTCATTCGCATGGGGATGCAGCCAGCATCCTATGAGGAAATGATAGCGGCGATACGCAAGAAATCCTGTGTGGAGATTTTTGAATCATCGCTGAATTCCTGATACTCGGTGGGAGAGGGGAACATCCTTGGATATTTCAGATTTAAATGAAGCGCAGCGCAAGGCGGTGGAGGAGCTGGATAAGAATATCCTGCTGCTGGCGCCGGCGGGAACCGGCAAGACGAATACGCTGGCTTGTCGCATTGCCAGCATCTTGGAAAGTCAGCGGGCCCTGCCGGAGGAAATCCTGTGCCTGACCTTTACCAATAAGGCCTGCCGGGAAATGCGGCAGCGGGTGGAGGAAAAGGCCGGCGAAGCGGGCGGCCGGGTACTCGTAAGGACCTTCCATGGCTTTTGCTATGATGTGATTAAGGCAGAAGCAAAACGGCATTCGGATTTGTTTTCGGATTTTATCTTATTTGATGAAACAGATTCCCAAGGGATTCTCAAAGAAATTCTGGAGGAGGTCTGGCCGTTGAGGGCTGTGCAGAATTTAGTGGCACAACTCAAAGAAAAACGGGCAGAATATCATTTTTTTGGTGCCAGCGACAAAGAGGATTACCAGAAGACCTTGGCTAGAGTGATGGAGACAGCTGCTGCGGAGGTGCGTTCGTTGGCAGTAGATGATACCTACCGTTATTACGAGCAGTTGTATCAGGGCTGGCAGGATTGGGGGCCGGGCGTTGCGGCCGAATATGACCAGCGCATGCATGAACTCCATGGAATGGATTTCACAGACCTCATCGTGCGGGCGGGAGAGTTGTTTTCGCAGCCGGAACTGGCTCTGCGCTGGGCGCGGCGCTTTGTCTACATCAATATTGACGAGGTGCAGGATACCAGTGCGCTGGAGTACGATATCATATCGCGCATCTTTGGCAGCAGTCATCTGCTGCTCTGCGGGGATTATTTTCAAACGATTTATGAGTGGCGCGGGTCACATCCCGAATTGGTACTGCGGAAGTATCAGCAGGATTATCACCCGTGCCGTATTGTGTTGCACGAAAACTACCGGTCGACTCAGGTACTTCTTCGGGCATCGTTTGCCAGCCTGCAGGAATTGTTTCCGGAACGTGTATCAGCGCTTTATCCCGAAGGTATCACGGCGGTTAGTGCTGAGAGGGGAGAACCAATCGTCTTTAAAGGAGCTATGGACTTTACCGAAGAGGCTCAATGGATATACTATCGGATTCAGCAGCTTCCAGTGAGCGATTATTCCCGGGTTTGCATTCTGACGCGGAGCAATCGGTATAATAAGGATTTGTCGGCACAGTTCCGGTCCTTGGGGCGCTTACAGCCCGAGGGCCAGCGGCTGCCCTTTATGCTGATCGATGAGGTCAAATTCTTCCGCCGCCAGGAAGTGAAGGATGTCTTGGCTTTTTTGCGGCTGTTGGTCAATAAGCATGATGTGGCGAGCTTTGTCCGCATTCTAAACCGTTTTGCCCAGGGAATCGGTCCGGCGACAATCCGCAAATTGTCCTCGGAGGAATATCGCCGGGCAGGCATTCGGTTGACGGATTTCCTCGACCCCTTTGCCAGAAGGGATGGTGATCCCTTTGCGCTGTTGCTTTCCGCCTGGGATCAGGAAAATCTGGTGGTTTTCGATGTGGAGGCCACCGGAGTGGATACTACGCGGGATGAAATCATTCAGATTGCGGGCATCCGGTTGGCAAAGGATGGCACCATCAAGGAAGAATTCCAGCGGGTGTTGCGACCGACGCGGCGGGTCGGGGATTCGGTTCGCGTGCATAAGATGACCGATGAGTGGCTGCAGGCAAATGGCGATGATCCGGCAGATGTTCTGCGGGATTTTTGTGCCTTTGCTCAAGGGGCTGTGATTGTAGGGCATAATGTGACCTATGATCTCAGTATTCTCAGCAGTCATTTGTCGCGACTGGATCTGCCCGACTTTTCCTATATCACGTATTATGATACGCTGGATATTTTTCGCCGGTTCTACCCGAATCTTCCCAGTTATAAATTGGAGCATCTGGGGGAATATTGCCACGTGAGCCACAAGTCCTCCCATGATGCACTGGACGATATCAAGGCGACGGCAGAAATCCTTCAATACGTCATGGAGCGGGATATTCGCGGCCAGCAAGGGCGGCGGCAGCAGCTGCTGGCCGAGTGGATGGATAGATTTGCGGATTTGGCTACGCTGATGGATGGGTTCCGTGAGCGGGCACAGGTTCTCCGTCCGTGGCAGCTTCTGGGAAAAATCGTGGTGGAAGCAGGTATCAGCGATTACTATCAGAAGCATAAGGAGTTGCAAAGGATAGAAAACCTGCGGGATTTGTTTCGCCAAGCCCGGGATTTGGATGATAAAGCGATTCCTCCGCTGGATGCAGTAAATCGCTTCCTGCGGTTTACGACGCTTTCGAATACGGAACTGGATGCGCTGACCCAGAAACCGCAGATCCCTATCATCACAGTCCATCAGGCCAAGGGCTCGGAATTTGATTATGTTTTTCTGGCGGGGATGCAGGAAGGGACATTTCCAGGATTCCAGGCCGATAAATCTGGCCGCCTGGCTGAGGAGGCACGGCTTTTCTACGTGGCAATCACCAGGGCCAAGCGGCAGTTGTTCGTGTCGTGGACGCAGCAGCAATACGGGCATTATCGTCATATGAGCCGCTTTTTGCAATCGATTCCGCGGGAATATGTGCGCAACGAATAGAATAACGAGATGAAATAATATATTTTGTGTTAAAACTATATACAATTACGACCGAATATAGTACACTGGAACCGCTGGAGATGAATGATCGGTGTAATCGTGTAACGGTAAAATAATTTCA
>CALYVJ010000053.1 GCA_945494195.1 uncultured Selenomonas sp.
AGCACATAGTTTGTCGATATAATGCTGTCCTTAAGGCTTGCAGCCTTTCCCTGCGCATCCTTGCCCGTATATTTTACCGTTCCACTGATAACGTTATTATCGTTATCACGCTGAACATTTGGGTTGGCTGAAAAGGCTGCATCGTTATTACCAGTGCCATAGGTCCCCATGATTTTGGTCGTATCGATAATATCGGCCAGTTTCTCTTTATTTTCGCCAGTACCTACCAGCACAGACTTTGTCCCATCGGTAATGTCCGTAACGGAAATCTTATCCTTATCCTGCTCACCCTTGACCTGAGCCGACGTATCATACATCTTTTCCACATCGGCAAACTGGATATTTTTAATATGAACCGGATTGATGGCGCCTGTTGCCCCCGTAATGGTTTGCGTTGCCGCACCGTCCTGCGTCTTAAACACATAGTTCGACGCCTTGCCCGAAATGGTGCCATCCACTACGCTTACCGTATACTTGATTCCCTGGTCGTCACCTAGGCCATAGGTATTCGACTTTTTAACATCTTTCGAATCATATGCGCCTACAATGGATAACTTCGTCCCATCCGTGGTTACCAGCTGGTCGCTGCCATCGGCATACTTAACCAGCCCATCCGACAGCGCAATATCGCTCGTCGACTGGTTGTTATGCGTTACCTTAACATATTTATCGCCATCATAGGTCTTATCAATGTCAGTAGTCTTATTGCCCAGATCCAGCGTAATCACGCGCTTTTGTATTGTACCGCCACTGCCCGTTACATCAGCAGTAGCCCCATTTGTGATATCCTGTCCATTGATTTTATAGTTTTTCGCATCTTCGCCGCCAATCGTGACATGGTAGGCTACCCCATAGTTATCGCCGGCATCTTTCGCATGCTCCGTACTGCTTTCCGATTTCGTAAAATACGCAGAATTTCCCTGTTCATCTTTCGTTACCGTAAAGGTCAAATCATCCCAAACGGTCTGATTGTTTACTGTCTTATGTACGACTTCATCGGAATAGACCGTCTTCCCCTGCGCACCATCATAGTACTCCGTGTTATCATAGGTCTTTGTTGCTCCCTGCACTACACCATTGCTATCGTAAACGGAAAAACCTCCGAGCGTGAGATTTTTCTTCTCAATGGTACCTGTACCATCCAAACCATCCGTATTATTGCTGATATTTTCACCAACACCGTTATACGCAACACTATAAAGGACATCATGATTGGCATTGACCAGGCGATAATTCTTCGCATCAGCTCCCGTCAGCTTGAGCCCTTTATAGCGAACCGCATGATTCCCAGCGTCCTTCGTTGCTACCCCGTTGCTGTCGATATACCCAGCCGTTGCCGAACTAATGTCAATAAAAACCTTTTCTTTCTGTTCGACATTGTTGCTATCCTTATGCGTAACCACCCCCGTCAGCGTAAACATATCCGCCGTCGGCAAATTCTGCGCACTTACATCATCCGTACCATCATACGTCTTGTCGATTCCCGTACCATAACCAGTCGCAAAGTCCACAACCAGATCTGCTTGATTGATGGTTCCAATTCCCTTAAGCGTCTGTCCACCAGTAAAATCGGTCTCCAAAACATAGTTATTCCTAGCGGCTGCACCAGCCGCATCATCACTGTAAACTAATTCAAAACCACCATTAGCAAACTTAACATCTTTTTCCTTGCCTACCGAAGCATCCGCATTTCCTTGCGCATCAACAAAAGCGACATCCCCCGTGAACGCTACTGTGACATTGTTCTTATCGTCTGTCAGGATTCCCTTAGCAGAGCTGCTGCTGGCGCTTATCATACTGCCAAAAGCATTTTTGGCACTCGCCGAACCATCATAAGCCTTTTCGATTTTTGCGTTGGCAAAGTCCGTGGTATTCAGTGTTACCGTGCGTGGCGATATGGCAATATTGCTCCCGACAATATCATAGCCCTGCTGGTTAGACCATAAAAGGGCAAGATTGTTTGTAGTCTTCGAAGAAGCGTCATAAGTCGAATTCTTTTGCCCATTGACATCGTAATTGATATCTGCTGCCGAAACGGTCGACGCACCTGTTGTCGCAAAGAACGCTGAGGTATCCTTATTCGTCAGTGCCTTATTATCCTTACCGACAACTTTCAGCGTCTCACCATTATAAATAAGCCCATTTGGCTGCGTCGACGCATTATAAGCAGGAATATCCGCGCTACCGGCCGTACCTACATTCGAGCCGATTCCGTTTTTACCCGCAACACCATTATAAACATTTGCCGCTTCATCTAAAGAACCATCTGCCTTGAAATAGCCATAATTATAGGCAGCCGTCTTGATCCCCTTGAGCTGCGAAGTCAGTATCGGCGTATTGCGGCCTTCATAAATACGCCAAGTAGGACGCGTAACTTCTCCATTGCCGCCAATTTTAACACCGCCAGTAGAGGAGATATCCCAACCGACCGACTTATAAATAGACTCATATTGCAATGAACCAATAGGAATTTTAGGATCATTAGGATCACCAGTATCAGATAAACTATTTTTATAAACCGTAACCGCAGATTGATCTTGTACAAGCGAATGGTCAATTGCAATATTTTTAAGTTGCTGAGTAGCTCCATCTGTAGAAGTAGCATAACTATAAGATATATTAACCGATACATCATCATCTGCAATTTTACTAACAAAACCATACTTAGAACTACCTGAAAAATAACTATTTTGAACAGTATTATTCCCGAAACGTGCAGCACCAATGAAACCAGCATTAGAACCATCGATCGTACTATTGCTAGCCACTCGCTTCAACGTTACTCCATATGCTTGACCTACAATCCCACCAACATAACCACCACTGCCTGCAATCTCACCACCATCCACTGAAACATCACAAATCATCGTATCCGCGCGGGCTATTCCTGCAATAGCAGCAGCTCCCGTATACTTATCTCCTCCTGTAACACTCGGTGCTATCACCCGGATATTCTCTACGGTAGCACCGTTAAGTTCAGAAAACATACCACCACCATTAGTGGATGTAAGATTCTTGACACGGAATCCCATACCATCGAGCTGACCAGAAAATGTCCCTACATATCTGGCTTTGTCCGCTGATTCGATATCCTGTGACAACATATAGCGGCCCGCAGCATTGCTGATACCATTCGCACCGTTTTCCAAAGACGAAATCAACTGATAATAAACCGGTGTATTGGCAATCGGACTATTGTTGCTATCCTTATTTACCTTAAAGCTCTTATACCCGGACACTGCCTTGGTCTCAGTACCAACATGCTCGTCATTGTTACCAATATGAATAACGCCATTTGCCTTGAACGTAATATCGTTATTCGTAACGTTGACTGTATTATCCGCTGTCCCCGAATCCATAAAGCGGATATTATTGCCCTCCAATACGACCGATTTGGCCGCAATCGAACCCATATTGACGATATCCGAAGCTACTGTCGGCGATGCATTATCGATAACGGTAGAAATTGCCGTAGTATCTGTTACCGTTTGTGCAGCCTTAGCCGAATCAAGATAACGAGTGGAGACATTAAACGAACCAGCACCAACATTGACGCTGCTGCCCTTGCCGAAGATAACACCATTAGGGTTGACCAGATAGACATTGCCGCCCTGCGAATTAATGGCACCATCGATCTGCGAAGTATTCTGGCCCGAAACGATGTTCAGATAATTATGATTATCCTTGAAATTGACACTCTCACCTTTTGCTACCGAGAAATCCTGCCAACCGATGACATTGTTCTGCGCCGTACTCGTGATATTCGTATCAACACAGCCAGCTGTAGCAGCTGCCTTCTGATCAATCGTAACACCCGCAGTTTTCACGCCATCGCTGACCGGTGCACCATAAGTAACCGGTACGATGCTAAACATACCGGCAGTAAGCGCAATCCCAATATTTCGTACTAGCTGTTCCGTTCGTTTCTTCTGTCCCATCTCAGACACTCCATTTCCTCGGAATCATCTTTTCTTACACATATTTTCTATTATTATTTTACGCTATCTTTCCAAAAACTACAATTATGAAACGAAAACTCCCTTCAACCTGAAGGGAGTTCTCATCTACCATCTCTTACTGAAGCAAACTCAATACCTGGCTGCTGTTCTGGTTGGCCTGCGCCAGCATCGACTGGGCAGCCTGCGTGATTACGTTGTTCTTGGTATACTCCGTCATTTCCTTGGCCATATTGGCATCACGGATGACCGACTCCGAGCTCTGCGTGTTCTCGCTCGCTGTCGTCAGATTTGCAGCCGTATACTCCATCCGGCTCTCCAGTGAGCCGATTGTCGTCTGCTGGTTCAGCACCTTCTGCATCGCCAAATCCAGCACACTGATCGCCGCATTGGCATTCTTCTGCGTACCGATATTAAGCGTCGTACCATCAAACGCCCTAAGGCCCAGTGCAGTAGCCCGCATATCCGAGAACCCGATCTTGACCGTCTGGTTTGCCTTGGTACCGACCTGGAAAACCAGCGCATTATCATCCGACGGATTCTCCGCCCGAATAGCTTCATCAAAATTATTCAACACCGCATTGGCCGTGCGATTGGCACTGCCATCATGATTCATGACATTGATGGTCAAGCCCGAAATCTGATGTTTGATACCTGCTTGTCCTGCTGTAAACATCAATGCCCTGTTCCCGCTAGTCGTATAAATAGCTTCCCCCATACGGTCATAGCCTATTCTCGCTGTCACCGACATCGCTAGAATTTTCCTATCTGGATTTTTGCCGCTGGCATCCTTGCTTTCCGCAAACATATCCCCTACTTCACGGTCTCCTACAGGATCCAATGTAGTCACATAGGTTTTTCCCTGATATACATAGGAAAATTCAATCTTGCTATCGGCAAAGATTCCCAAACTGCGGCCCGTTGCATCTTTCAAATCCGTTATCGAGGTGAAACTATCAAAATTAGGATCCAACCCCTCATTCGCCAAAGTTGTCTTGGTTCCCGGTTCCAGCACTTCATTGTTATGGGAGCCATCCAGCATAATTTTGCCATTATAAGACACATTTGCATTCTCATCAAGCTGGTCGACAGCCTGATCGAGTTCCTTCTGGATGATGGCACGATCCTCATCGGTATTCGTGTCATTAGCAGCATTGATGACTTTTTCCTTGAGCGTGCGCAGAATATCCACCGTGCTCTGTACTCCACCTTCGGCTACCTTCATCATGCTGCTACCAGTCTGCGTATTGTCAATATCCTGTTCAAGGCCATTGATCTGCACACGCATCCTTTCCGAAATGGCAAAACCCGAGGCATCATCGGCAGCACTGTTGATTTTCATCCCTGATGCAACTTTTTTCAAACTCTTAGCCAGCGCCTTATCATTCTTGTCGAGCTGATTCAGCGTGTTCTTTGCTGACATATTGTTCTTTACTACCATAGCCATTGTGGCCAACCTCCCTGTTTTCTGCTTCGTTCTCTATCGGTAATGCAATATCCACATCCTCCCCGACATGAATATTACTTCTTTTGCTATTTCTTATATCGTAAAAAGCTACGTTTTTCTTAAGTACTATTTTAAATTTAATCTTTCTCTCCGTAAATGTCAATAAAACCAGGACACAACTGCATAAAACAAAAGCCTTCCTCATAAGGAAGGCTTTTGAACTACTTATTTATGCCAAATATGCGCCATGATGTCTTCGTAGACAGCCTCAAGGTGCTGGACAAGCACGCTTAGCATCAGCTGGATCATCTTGCTATCGAAGGTTTCATCGACAAACGGCAAACAGATGTCGAGGTAAATCGTACCATCCTCGCGCAGGTAGTATTTGAAAATCTTGTACTGCGCATTGAGTTCGTTGAGATAATCCTTGAGCGCACTGCGTTTGTCGTCAGGGATTCCCGTAATGATTTGCGTGCGGATAACCGTGAAGATACTCGTATCAATCAAAATCGCCATCGGCAGGATCTGCCCCTTGGCCTCGATGCGGGAACGGAATATTACCGTCGAATAATCATCCTCTACCGACTCTGTGCTGAATACGTCGATATTGTTCTCCATGAGAAACTCTTGGAATTTCAGTGCTTTCTCATTGCTTTCAACACCTTTGGATTTCTATGGCATGCTGTTTCCTCACCTATCTGTATTATTTTTCGTTCGCAAAATATAACTTAGCATTATGATAACATATATTTTCGATTAAATTTCCTAAATTCTCCCAATCTGCCGGATATTCGCCATTTTCTACAATCCTTCCCACGAAGTTGCATAGAACACGGCGATAATATTCGTGACGATTCAAGGAAAGCAAACTGCGTGCATTGCTCGCCATGTGGATGGCATTGCCCAACAGCAGGAAGTTTGCCGTATTGGCCAGCTGTGCTTTGATGCCCGCTTTATCCCCCTGGAAGGTCCACGAACCACCCAGCTGCAGTTTTCCGGCTATGCCGTTCCCTTGGAATGCGCCGATTACCGAGGCAATCATCGCACCATCAGACGGATTGCGTGAACTGATGATGGTCTTGGGAATTTTATCCTCCCGATTGAGCCGGTCAAAGAATCTGGCCAGATTGTCCCCTCGGCAGCCGCTCGACAGGCAGTCATCGCCTTTATCCGGCCCCAGTTGCTGTGCCCGTACGGTATTGCTGTCGCGAACCACGGCATATTCCAGCTGCATGACCCAGCCGCGCCGCGCGTATTCCCTAGCCAGGAACAACAGCACCGCCGTCTGATATTGGTCGCGGGCTTTTTCCGAAGGTGTCCCCTTGCCGTTAATGGTACGGCCAACGATATCATCGAGTTCAAAGTTTTCTGCAGGGCAGTAACCAATGGCTGCCAAGGTGTGGTCAGCCGTGCAGCAGCCAAACGACGCAAAGGAATCCATCCGTGCCGACAATGCCTCATAAACATCGTGCATCGTACTGATTTCAATGCCCGCTGCGGTTCCCAGCTCATATTTCATATAGTTTTCCCATTCTTCGTCCTCGATGCGCAGGGCCTTGTCCGGACAAAACACCGGCATGATAGCCGCTGGGCAAGTTTTATCCTGCCGGAGCTGCTCGAACTGTTGCAGCTCTGCGGACGGGTCAGCCAAAATGCCCAGACTCTCCACCTTTTCCCTTTCAAGGATTTTTCGTGACGAAAGGTCTTTTAATTTCGCATTGGCATCGTTCCAGATTTCTTCGGCTGTTTCATCCGAAAGGATTTGCTCACAGCCAAAGAATCGTTTGAGCTCGCTATGCGTGTTTAGATAGATGGGATTGCCGACAGCCTTCGGCAAGGTTTCGGCAAATTTCTGGAATTTCTCACGATCCGATGCATCGCCGGTAATGTATTTCTCCGCCACACCGTTTGCCCGCATCAGCCGCCACTTCTCCGGTGCATTCTTGAGCATCAGCTGGGTGATATTGCGATACGGTTCATCGCCTGCCAGCTCTTCCACGCGCAAATGCGTCCGATAGTCGATAATAGGCAGGCTGGCCGCATAGTCATGATAGAGCCGCTTGGCCGTCTCAGTTTGAAGCATGACATCATCCGATATATAGTTCTTCACGCAAATCTCCCCCTTTGCCGAAATCCTCATTCGCAGTAATTGTCCTTACCTACTTTATTCGCTCTTTCTGCCAAAAATCCTGTAAAAAAGAAGGCTTGTTGACTTCTTTCCCTGTCAACAAGCCTTCCCCATAGGACATTTTCAAGATTCTTTTTTCAACAGCGTATGGCTGGCGTAGAGCGCCACGCAGACGATAGCGAAAATAATGCCGGCCGGATAGGTAATGCTCGTAGCGAGTTTGAATCCCTCCGGAGCCTGCAGGATGTAAGTGAAGGTTACTGCCGACATGAATGTTGCCGGAACAGCCGGGATAACCCAGGCTTTGCTGCCTTTATGAACGCGGTACAGATAGGTGGCACCCGTCCAAAGGACAATCATGGCCAGCGTCTGATTCGTCCAGGAGAAATAACGCCAAATGATATTGAAGTCCATCTGCGACAGGATGCCGCCAATAGCCAGCAGCGGCACAGCAAACAACAGGCGTTTGCCAGCTTTTTTCTGATTGACACCAAACCAGTCGGCAAGCGTCAGCCGGGCACTGCGGAAGGCCGTATCGCCAGAGGTAATCGGGCAGGCGATGACACCAAGCATAGCCAGCGTTGCACCGACATAGCCAGTCCAGCTTCCCGCACCGCCCATGAAACCAACGCAGATATCATAGACAACCGTACCAGCACCGCCGGCTGCCATGGCTTTGGCAAGACCGCCCGTGCTGTCATAGAACGTAACACCGGCAGCTGCCCAGATCAGAGCAATGATGCCTTCTGAAACCATGGCCCCGTAGAATACCGGACGGCCCAAGCGCTCATCGCGCAGGCAGCGGGCCATGATAGGCGACTGCGTAGAATGGAATCCCGATACAGCACCGCAGGCAACCGTGATGAACATCAGCGGCCAGATTGGCATAGCATCGCCTTTCGGATGCAGATTGGCCAGCTGAAGTTCCGGCATGGTATGTCCACCAACACCGAAGAGCATGCCGCCCATGATTCCCAATGCCATAATGATAAGGCAGGCGCCAAAGATCGGATAGAAGCGGGCAATAATCGCATCAATCGGCAGCAGCGTTGCCAGGAAGTAATAGGCCAAAACGCAGGGCAAAACAATCGTAACAGCTACCCCCGTAAGCTTTGCCAAAAGGCCTGCCGGACCTGTCATGAAAACCGTACCGACAAGAACCAGCAGCACTACGGAGAACACACGCATGATGAACAGCATCGTGCCACCCATGTAGCGCCCAACGACCTCCGAGATACTCTTACCGTCCTCGCACAAAGAAATC
>CALYVJ010000054.1 GCA_945494195.1 uncultured Selenomonas sp.
TTTTCCCGGACATCATCTGGCAGCCGCTTGCCCGTAAAAGCGACAAACTTTGCCAGAATATCTGTCATATGCAATACCGCCTCATTTTTTGTCATACTATCGTTCCCCCTTAGCACCTGTCTCCCTATAATCACTTAGAATACTTCGTGCCCCCAGCAGCTTTTTCCTTCCCCTGTATTCTTGTATACATTAGCACACGTTATTGACAGGACCCAATTTGCTGATTATAATAAAGCCATCAACAAGCAAGAGGCAATGAAGCCCCAGAGAATCAGGTACCGGATTCTCTGGGGCTTTTCTGTCCTCCGAAAGGTTGATTGTCTGTCAAGTATCATAGGCATGTCAATTTCCCGATTGGCGTGCCGCAAAGAGACAATGGCGTCTCATGGATTCCCGTAGAATCTGTGGGACGCTTTTTTTATTCCTGCTATTATCCATCTATTGAACGAAAGGATTTGATTTCCATGATTGATACGGGCGATACGGCTTGGGTCCTCATCAGTGCGGCCCTGGTCTTCATTATGACTCCCGGACTTGCTTTCTTTTATGGCGGCATGGTTCGCAGTAAAAATGTACTGACCACCATCATGCAAAGTTTCTTCATCGTTGCCATGATTTCGGTCGAATGGGTATTGATTGGTTATACCATGACCTTCGGCGCTGATATCAACGGTTTCATCGGCAGCCTCGATAAACTCGGCTTGGCCGGTGTCGGTATGAATGTTCTCGAAAACGGCACGATCCCCGAACTCGCCTTTGTGGCTTTCCAGTGCATGTTTGCCGTCATTACCCCAGCACTCATCACTGGTGCCTTTGCAGAGCGTATGAAATTCGCTGCTTTTGCCGTCTTTATCCTTCTCTGGGCTATCTTGATTTACAATCCGATGGCACACTGGGTATGGGGCGGCGGCTTCCTGGCTGAGCTCGGTGCGCTGGATTTTGCCGGCGGCCTCGTCATCCACATTCTTTCCGGTGTTTCCGGACTCACTCTCTGCATCCTGCTGGGCAAACGAAAGGGCTATGGCCATACCGCTATGCTCCCGCACAACCTGCCGATGACCGTCCTCGGGGCTACGCTTCTCTGGTTTGGCTGGTTCGGCTTCAATGCCGGCAGTGCGCTCGGTGCCAATGCTCTGGCTGCCAATGCCTTTGTAACCTCTCAGGCTGCCGCTGCCGCTGCTACCGTTTCCTGGGTACTGGCTGAATGGAAATTCAACGGCAAACCGACCATCCTCGGTGCAGCTTCCGGCTGTGTCGCTGGTCTCGTTGCCATTACACCGGCAGCTGGCTTTGTCGCACCGCTCCCGTCGGTTATCATCGGTCTTGTCGGTGGCGTAGTTTGTTTCTTCGCCGTTGCTGTTCTCAAAGAAAAACTCGGGTATGATGATGCACTGGATGCCTTCGGCGTTCACGGCATCGGCGGCACCTGGGGGGCAGTTGCCACGGGTCTTTGGGCTACCACGGAAATCAATCCGGACGGTGCCAACGGCCTGCTCTTCGGCGAAACCCATCTTTTCACCGCTCAGCTTGTTTCGATTGTTGTCGCTTATGCACTGGCTATCGCCGGTACCTATGTGCTCTATAAGATTGTCAGCGCTATGATGGAGACCCGCGCTTCCGAAGCAGAAGAACTCACGGGACTCGACATCGTCGAACATGGCGAACGCGGCTATGCCCGTTCTGTACTGGCTGGCAGCCCGATGCTCGGCAGTTTTGAAGACTCCAGCGAAATGCTTGCCAATACTGTCATGAATATCAATGCGCAGAAAGGATAAGGTGGTCGCATGAAAATCACAAAAATTGAAATCATCACCCGTTCCAGTAAACTCGATGACCTCATGCGCGCCCTCAATGAAATCGGCGTACTCGGCATGACCGTAAGCCAGGTATTCGGCTGTGGCCTGCAGAAAGGCCACGAAGAGGTTTACCGTGGCAAAAAATACGATATCAATCTCGTACCGAAAATCAAGATTGAAACCGTAATCTGCGAAGTTCCCGTCGAGAAAGTTCTCGATACGGCCCAGAAAGTCCTGCGCACGGGCAGCTTCGGCGATGGCAAGATTTTCGTCACAGAGCTTGCCGATGCCGTCCGCATCCGTACCGGCCAGCGCGGTGCTGAAGCCATCAAAGATATCCCCGGCGAGAAAAAAGAAGCCTGATTAATCGTTCGAAATTACAAAAGGTCCGATGCCTCCCCCACAAGGAGCATCGGACCTTTTGTAATTTCGAACCTGCCGCTGCTCACATATTATCCAGCAGCATGGCCCCGACGGTATCGTATACCTTCGCTGCGGCTTCCTGCATAAATGGCTTCGCCGTAGCTACCGTAAATCCATAAAAACGTTCAATCATCGGCAAATCATTCTTGTCATCGCCAATAACCAGCAGTTCCTTTCCCTTCCAATCCCCAGAATCGAGCATCTTCTGCAACCCCCAGCCCTTATTGCTCTCCACATAATTAATATCGAGATAGCTGCGGTTGATATTACCGCCCAAGCTTGGATACTTCGCATGAATATCCTCCGACACCTGCTGGGCTTCCTCCGGTGTGGTAAACTTCATGCTGATTTGCACCACATCGGGAAGCTGTAAGGCCCGTTCTACCGAAATCGGCGGAATCAATTCGATAGGAATCAACGGATTCGGACGGATGCTATACACCTCATGGGCGGTAAACACTAACAGCGAATAGCGCTCATCCTGCACCACCTCCATCTCAAAGAGCCCCCGCAAAACCTCTGAGAAAATTGGCTGGCAGTGCATCATATTCCCCTGGGCATCCAGCGATACCGCACCATTATTGCAGACCAAAAAATCCAGCTTCAAATCCTCGTATTTTTCCACCGCCTCACGAATAAGCGAAAGCCCTCTTCCCGTGGCAATGCCAAATTTATTGCCAGCCTCCTGCCAGGCTTTTATCGCCCGAATATTCTCCTCAGGAATAGGCTCACCGATAGGACAAAGGGTTCCATCGAAATCCGTTGCTGCTATTTTCATTTCTGCGTCCTCCTGCTCGTTATTTATCCCTATCATATCACAAAAGAGGTTTGCCGCAAAAGCAAACCTCTTTCTCATTTCTGGATTATACCCGGAATTTTGCTGCCATATCCTGCAGTTCAGAAGCCATCTTAGCCAAAGACTGCGAAGCTGCTGCAATCTCCTGCGTCGAAGCGGACTGTTCCTCCGTAGCTGCCGAAATCGACTCCGTCTGTTCTGCCGTCTTGCGGCTTACCTCGTCGATGCTGTTTACGGCATTTTCAATCTGCGAACCGCCAGCCGAGACTACCTGTACGGCCTCATCAATCTTTGCCATACGCTATTTGATGGCAGTGACGCGCTGCATGATACGATGGAATTCCTCACCGACCTCACGGATTGCCTTAGCACCGTCCTGAACCTCATCCGTACCAGCTTGCATACTATTTACAGCCTCGCCAGTACCGCTCTGGACTGCCCCGATGCGCTGACGGATTTCTTCCGCAGCGGCCTGAGATTGCTCTGCCAGCTTGCGGACTTCATCCGCCACCACCGAGAACCCACGGCCCTGTTCGCCGGCCCGGGCTGCCTCAATAGCCGCATTAAGCGCTAAAAGATTCGTCTGCTCCGCAATGCCGGAAATCGTATCGATGATAGCACCAATCTTCTGGGAATGTTTGCCAAGCTTTGCCACGACGCCTGCCGAATCGCCAACACTCGACTCTATCTGCTCCATGCGGCTTATAGCCTTCTCCATCAAGATCTGGCCATTGCTGGCAGCATTAGCCGCCGCCACCGTCATCTCCGTAATCTGCTGGATCTGTTCGACAACACCACCCAACTGGACGACGACTTCCTGAACATTCTTGGCCGCCTTATCCACATGACCGGTTTATTTCGGTACACCAGCAGCCACTTCGGATACCGTCTGCGCCACGTTGGTCGAAACATCCGCCGATTGCTGCGCACTTGCCGTCAGTTCCTCACTAGAAGCTGCCACCTGCTCAGAAGTAGCACTCATCTGGGTAATGAGTTCCTTGATATGTATCTTCATAGCATTGAACCCACGGCCCAGGTCTCCCAATTCATCGGCCTCAAGATTCACAAGATCCTTGCCACTCAAATTGCCTTCGGCTAATTCTGCAGCATGTTCCTTGAGCTCTAAAATGCGGCGCGTAATGCCCGTTGCAAACTGCAGGCAGGCGAAGACAAGCAATAAGATGCCCACCAGCGTCAAAATGCCATAGGTCCATTTCAATGCCGTAAGCTGGCTGTAAATCACATCTTCCGGTACGAGAATGCCGACAATCCAATGGGTGCTGGGGATTTTCGCATAAGCTAGGACCATATCTACCCCATTTTTCTTGACCGTAGTAAATCCAGTATCCTGCTGCGTCATACGCTCATATTCCTGCTGGAACTCCGGCAAATCAGCCGCGTTCTTATGCAACGCATCCTAGTCTTCCGTCGCTATGATATTTCCCGCATTATCGAAGATATCCCCAGTTCCTTCTCCTTGGAATTTGAGCTCCTTGACCTCTTCCCCGAGAATATCCAAGAAAATATCTTCACAAACTGCCCCTCGATATGCGCCAGCGGCATTGTGATACGGTGCGGCAATCGAAACCACCAATTTTCCTGTAATCCGGTCGACATAGGTATCCATAAATTCTACCTGTCCTGAAGCCTTAGGCAGATTGTAAGATTCACAAATATTTTTTTGCTTTGTCCTCGCAACGTGACAATTCCCCTCATCAAACCGTTGCACTGAACAAAGACCCCGCAGCAACGCGATTTCCCGCCATATATGCTTGCGCAAACAAATTTCCAGAAACCTGCCGGTTCCGCTGCTGCTGGACCGTTGCCCCACTTAGCTTCGTTTCGGAAATAATACGCTCACCTTGCATCTTCCGAATGACCAAGGTTCCATCTGGAAGCAGCTTCGTGACAGTAATCGTACCAGCCATCGGCTTTTCTTCTGCCTTGTCCTGTGCCGTTGCCCGCGCGAGGATCTCACGGAAATTGGCAGGCGCCTCTTTGCTTTTGTTTCCCGTGGAGGAATCCGAATATTGATTCTCATAGTGTAAAGCACCGATTCCGCTGATTGCATAAATCCCCATACATATTCCACCCTTATTTTGATACAGAATCTCTCTTTTTTTACATTATCCATCAGTAATATTAGAGATTCATGGGATTTATGTAAACTTTAAGGGAAAAATAATGCCGCCTTAACAAAGGCGGCATCTCTTAGGCAATCTTAATCTTTTTATTACTCTTCATCAGAAAAACGGCGGCGGAAAAGTTCTGATTCCTTTCCTTTTCCCTTGAATAACAACGCGCACATTTCCTCAATCGAAAGTTTATCCACATCGGCAATTTCAATTACCAGCACCGAATCCTGCGCATGCATTTCACCTATTGGCAAACACATATACTTCTCCGGGACGGCCGTGATTTCGCCCTTATAATCTTTGATTTCAACCTGCTGTTTTTCCGGCAGGATTGCCAGTAATTCCGATAGTACAATCATGTCAACACATTCCTTCGTTTTCTAGTTTGTCCTATATACCATTCGCGCTATTGCCATCAAAATCCTGCCTGTTTTCTGTGCAATCGGTTATTTCAGTTTTACCAGCTCATACTCCCGCGTTCCCATGCCGATTTTCTCTGAATGCTCGAGGGTTTCTTTCCAATGAACATTCGGATTGCTGTCCATAAACACATCATGATGATGGTGCCAATCCGGCTGTTTCAGATTATCGCCGAGCTGGCTGTTCTCAATGGCCGTCATCTTCTGGCAGGCATCAACACAAGCCTGATCGATTGCTACGGGATCAAAGGATGCAAACATACCAATGTTTGGCAGGATGGGCGCATCATTCTCCCCATGGCAATCGCAGTTTGGCGAGATATCCATCGCAAGGCTCACATGGAAGCAGGGACGATCCTGAACCACGGCCTGTGCATACTCAGCCATCTTCTTATCCAAAAGGTCGCCAGCATCCCACTGTTCGTTGCGGATTGCCGAAAAACCACATGCACCAATGCAACGGCCACAGCCTTTGCAGAGGTCGGCATGAATCACAGCCTTGTTGTTTTCATAGGTGATCGCATTCGAACCGCACTCTTTCGCACACTTGCGGCAGCCACGGCATAATTCCTCATTAACGACACATTTTCCCGACGAATGCTGCTCCATCTTGCCGGCACGGCTTCCACACCCCATGCCAATATTCTTGATTGCACCACCAAAACCGGTCATCTCATGGCCCTTGAAATGGGAAAGACTGATTACGATATCTGCATCCATGATTGCACGGCCGATTTTGGCTGCTTTTACATATTCCCCATTCTTAACGGGAACCTCAACGTCATCAGTGCCCTTCAAGCCATCACCAATAAGGATTTGGCAGCCCGTCGTCGTAGGGTTGAACCCGTTGAAATTCGCACAATCCAGATGCTCCAAGGCATGTTTCCGGCTGCCAGGATACAACGTATTGCAATCGGTCAGGAAGGGAATACCGCCCTGCTCCTTGACGATATCGGCAATAACCTTTGCATACTGGGGACGAAGGAACGCCATATTCCCAAGCTCCCCAAAATGCATTTTGATTGCCACGAATTTCCCTTCCATGTCAATCTTCTTGATGCCTGCGGCAATACACAGTGTCTTGAGCTTCTGCAGCAGGCTCGTGCCCACCTGCACGCGAAAATCGGTAAAATAAACTTTAGCTTTCTCCATCAGGAACTCCTCTCAAATACAACACAGGGAAATCTATAACAGAAAACAACCGCCACCGGCTTTCTCGTCACCAGTAGGCGGTTATTTCCTGTGTTTTGTTATCTTTTCCATGTACCTTTTCCCATGGGGTTCTTACCAGCCCATCGGAATCTCCTCCCTTTACTTATTGACATGTCGGCTGCTATTGGAAAGCCCTGAACTTCTTTCCTTTAGCTTACCTTTACTATACCTGAAATTCTGCCAATTGTCAATAAGTTTTCAGATTTTTTTATGTATTCTGTACACAGTAAAAATCACCTAACCGATTGCCGGAGAATTCCAGTACTTGTCCAGCCTTTACCGCAGGAATTTATCCCGCTGTTCTTTCGCCTGGAACTGCAAATATACCATTGCCTCAATTGGCGTAAGATCTTTAGTCGAAGCACTAGTCGTCTGCATGGTCAGCAGATTCCCGTCGGTATCATAGAGCTCTTCCTCCATTATCATATGGAAATTGTTATGCTCGTTTCGGATGCGGCTGCCAGTAAACCGTTCCAGCAAAACATAACGGCAGCCAGCCTGTTTCTGCTCCGTGCAAAGGGCAGCCAGGCTTTTTTCTTCCTTCTTATCCGGCAGGATCACAGGCGCATACGCCTGCTGCAGCGTTTCCCGCAACGTACGGCACATATACGGCAAATCCTGTTGAAGTTTCTTGTCTAATTTGAATTCAAAGGGCGCGACATAGACACCACCACTGAGCTTAGCCGGCGTCCCCTGCAGCATCACTGGTGTCGGTTCTTTCTCGGAATGTGTATCTTGATAGGTACGCAGGCTCTGGTCAAGATACAGGACCATATCATGAGCAAACCTCTCAGATTTATTGTTCTTCCAGACAATTTTTTTCCCGAATTGGACAAATCCGCCAGTCAAGGACTGCAGGACACTTTTGACTGGATCGGCCGCCATGGTAATCCGCGTAAGATTCATCTTATGCTCATACAAACGCGCAAAAGTCTCATTGCCAACAGCTGGTGCCCCAAAGGTGATTACTTGTAATTGTTCCGGACGGACCCCCAGATCTGCAAAACGTGCAGCAGCCAGCGTCGCCGAAGCTCCCCCCAGGCTATGTCCGGTTAAATACAGGATTTCCTCGGGATTTTCCCGCAATTCCTGTGCCAGGAATTCACCAGCAGTTCGCTGGCCGAATACCTCCAGTGGCTGCTGAAAAAGTGCCACCTGAACATAATCATTGAATCCCTGATGCACTAAGGGGCGTGAACCGTTATGGTCTCCCATTTCAGCCATAGCTTTGAATTCCTGTGGTGTTTTCCCACCAAATACGACACGCTTGACCCGAAAATCAATTTCGGCATCTTTTAAGCGCTCTGTTCCCGGAAACGCCAGGAAATATACCGACTGTTTCCCCCTAAGATTACGCGAAACGATATGGAAGCGTCCATCTGCTACCCGGTTGATATTCTCCCGGGAATCGAAGTACCAACCGCTCTGCTGAAGCCATTCCCGCATCATGAGATTGAGCCCCTCACTATAAGCCGCCATCGACACAAGACTTGAGGTAAAATAAAGCTCTGCCTCCTGCGGCGTTATCGAAGAGGCAAAACCACGAAGGGGCATCGATAAACCAAATAACAGGAGATAACCGCTGATGGCTAGTGCTCGTAAAAAATTCATGATTTACCTCCTTAAAAAATCTTACGGTACAAGAAAAGCTCAGACAAAAGTCTGAGCTAAAATTTCAATGGTGCGGTCGATGGGACTTGAACCCATACGTCTTGTGAACACTACCCCCTCAAAGTAGCGCGTCTGCCAATTCCGCCACGACCGCAAGAACATGGTGCGGATGAGAGGACTTGAACCTCCACGATGTCACCACCACTAGTACCTGAAACTAGCGCGTCTGCCGATTCCGCCACATCCGCATATTCAATTGTCATTCGATGAAAGTACCGAATCAACATAAGATATTATAAGGGAAATATATCTTATTGTCAACACTTTCCTAAATATTTTTTCAATGGCGGATTGTATAATTAAGTTGAACACTTAAAAATCCATAGCGAACCTTTGTGGT
>CALYVJ010000055.1 GCA_945494195.1 uncultured Selenomonas sp.
ATACGGATGATGCGTCGGTTATTGCTGCGGCGATTGTATTGGCACAGCTCTATATCACCGAGGATGTTCGTCGGCAGGCGAAGGAAAAGATTCGGAATATCCTGGGCGCTGCCTACGCTGACCAATTGGGATGACGAAGAGGATTCATATAGTTTTCAGTATCAACCAGTTTGTTTCAAGAATCCTTTTATATAATGAATGTCGTAAGAGAAAGCCGAGAAAACCAGTATTAATGGTTTGGAGGTAGGAAAATGAAATACGACATGAAACAGAAGTTATCGAGATATTCTGCCCGTAAACTGCTTTGTGCAGGTTGGGCAGCCCGTACGCTGACGGCTACGGTAATGCTGATGATGGCGGTAGTAGCGCCTGTGAATGTTTCCCGCGGTTATGCAGCGGCAGCTAGTGATGAATCCCTAGCTGCGGTGGTGGAGCTGGCCGATTACAGCGATGAGCGCGCGGAGAAGACTGCGGCAAAGCGCCGGGAACGCCGCGAACAGGCAAATGTCTTAGCTGCACAGCTTTTGCTTAAGGCACGTGAGGCCGAGGACGGCATCACGGCTGCCATGCAGCAGCTGGAAACCGATGGGGCCTATCTGGAAGGGCTGGAAAACCGCTTCAAGCGTGCGGACAGCCTGTCAGGAAAAATCCTGGCTGATGCAGAAGGAAATCATGAGAGTCTGGATAAGGCTGCCGGAGCAATCAGTGATGTGCTGCGGTATACGCTGGTAGTCGATGAAAAGTCTTATGCGGCCCAGGTCCCAAGGGCATTGCACCAGTTGGAGGAGTCGGGATTTACCGTGCTCAAATTCCGCAACGCCTGGGGGGGCAAATTCTATCAGGGTATCAATGCGCAGCTTATGAGTCCGGAAGGGGTAAGAGTGGAGCTTCAGTTCCATACGGCCCAATCCTATGCGATAAAGCAGGTGTCCCATGAGGTCTATGAGATTCGCCGCAGTCCTCAGGCTACGGATGAGGAGCGGGCGGAGGCTGTGCGCATGAGCATTGTGTACAACAACCATGTCATCATGCCTGCGGGGGCGGATAAGGTGACTTGGGAGGTCAAAACAGGACAGGCAGCATGATTATCCACATCCCCCTGTGTATAAATCTGTCAATGGGCTTTGGCATTGGCTTTATTGGTCAATGCCGAGGCTTTTTTATTGCACTCAAGCAAAAAAATCAGTAGAATAGAGGCAGAGTATTGACAAAATCGTGAGGTTATCCACATTTTTATCCACAATCGTGTGGATAAAGAAAGATTTTTGGGGATAACAATATGTTTTATGTGGATTAGTGGATGAATTCGAGGAATGTATGGATAATCAGAAAAAAGTATTGAAATTGTTTGATTATATCCGGCAGGTATGCAGCTTACGTCAGCAATTGATCCGGAATATCAAGGAGCAGGAATGGACGCTGTTTTTTGATGAGCTGCCGATAGACCCGAAACGCATCCATGTTTGGAAAAATTCCGGGGAAGACGGCCATGAGGGTGTGCTGCTGGAGGTGGAGAAGCCAGAGTTTACGGCTTGCCCGGAAATGCCCTTTGATTTGGTGGGCTGGGTGCGTACACCGGATTGGCGGAATTTTGAGACGGTGGACATTGAAGTCCGGGAAGAACGGATGCGCAAGGACCCGCGGCTGGGAGAGATTACCGAGCGTTTTGTGGATTCCGGGGTGCGTATTGCGGCCTTTGAGGACTGGAAGCGCCGGCGTATCTTATGGCGGGCAGGAGAGATGGTCAAAAGCCGTACCCAGGCTTTGTTCATGACCCTTTATGAATTATATGACCGCTGCCGCCAGGAGCCGGAACAGCTGGAGCTCATGGTGGGGGATGGCATGTTTTACAGCGGGCTGGATACGGCCATCCATCACCCCATCGTATTGAAACGGGTTCGCCTTCATTATGATAAGAAGGGGACCATGCAACTGCTGGATATAGATTATCCGACGGAGCTTTACGGGGATATGTTTCAGGATATGCCTGGAATAGAGGGAGACGGAATCCGGGCGTTTTCGGTCCAGTTGGATGAGTCCGGTCTTCATCCGCTGGATGGGGAGCTGGTGTCCTTCCTGCAGGAGGCAGTTCCGGCGTTGACGCCGAACTGCCGGTTTGCGGAGAAGCGATTTGATATCCTGCCGACAGACTGGTATCTGGTCTATCCCCGCCAGGTGATGTTTCTGCGCCGTCACAATGCCGGACTGGAACGGGCAATCGCCGGTTTGATGGCGTATGTGGATACCCATGGCGAAGTACCGACGGCATTGCTGGAAATCGTGGACCCTGCGTATGGCAAGGCGCCGTCAGAGCCAATGACCGTAAGCCTTGAGGATATCCGTGGGGAGGCAGAAGATATTCTGCTCACGAAACAGGCGAACGCTGAACAGCTGGCAATTGCGCGCAAAATAGAGCAGGCGCCGGCTGTGGTGGTTCAGGGGCCGCCGGGAACTGGTAAGACCCATACCATTGCCAATTTGCTGGGGCATTTCCTGGCCAAGGGACAGCGCGTGTTGGTGACCAGTGCTACGTCAAAGGCGTTGGCGGTGCTGAAAGAGAAATTGCCAGCAGGTATCCAGGATCTCTGTGTCTCCCTGCTGGAGGATTCCCGCAAGGATATGGAGCGTTCGGTCAGCGGGATTTGTGAGCGGCTTTCCCGTTCTTCGGCGGAGGAAATGTATCGGGCGGCAGAAACGCTGACCACTGAACGCCAGGAGCTGCTCCGGCAGTTAGGAGAATTGCGCACGCGGCTGGAAAATATTCAGCGCATGGAGGCTAGGCGGGATTACTTCCTGTTGGAGGGAAAAGCCTGGTCGCTTTCGCGTATGGCGGCATTTTTGCATGACCATGAGGAACTGTCGGGGCTGATTCCAGGGGAAATCGAGGAAGGGGCATCGCTGCCTCTTTCCGAGGCAGAGTTTTTGGAGCTTTACGCGTCAAATGCGGCCTTTGATGCCCCGTTGCTGGCGGAACTTGGCGAGAATTTGCCAGACCGGTCGGAGCTTTTGATGCCAGCAGAGGCAGCGGCGGCTTTAGGGCAGGCTGTTTCCCGGCAGCAGGAAAAAGAAGAATTGCTGGCAAGTTTTCCGGAAACGGTTCTGGATGGCGAGGGACATGTCCTGCGGAAGGGCCGCCGGGTGACGGAGGAGCTTTCCCTGGACATGCTCCAAGAGACAAATGTCTTGTATCATACCATTGACTTTTCTAGGTTCCGGCAGGAGTGGGCCCGTGAGGCGGTGCTGGCAGGCCAGCAGGGCGGTGCCCATCGTGAGGTCTGGGAGATGCTTGGCCGGGATATCGGCAGGGTACAGCAGCTCAAACAGCAGTCGATGACGCGCTTTTTCGGGCGGGAGTTCGACTATAGACTGGACCGTCCGCTGGATAAGGATTTGATTCAGCTGCTTTCGGAGCTGGCCGAGGCTTTTGATGCCGATGGGCATCTCTCCCTTTGGAATCGGTTGCGCCATAGTGATTGGAAGGCTGTACAGCAGGGATTCTGCATCGATGGCAAGCCCTTGGCGAGCCGCAGGGATTGCCAGCTGGCGATGCAGTATGTTTCCTTGCATCAGGCCCGTGAGATGGTGCGCCGCGAGTGGTCGCAGCTGCTTGTGCCCTATGGCATGATTTCCTATGAGGAATTGGCTCAGGATGAAGATGATATCGATGACTTGGTAAGTGCCCGCTGGCAGGAGATTCAGGAGCTTCTGGATTGGTATCCCAAGGTTTGGGATGAACTGATGCTCTGCTGGCGCCGGGCAGGGGTAATCGCTGATGCCATTTACGAGGGGGGCAGTTATTTGACGCCGCACCAGAAGCTGCAAGAGCAGCTGTCCTGGCTGGAGGAGGATTTCCCTCGTTGGCAGAGACTCTTAGTGCTTTGTGAAGAAGAGGGCAGGGGAGAAGATCCTCTGGAAAAATCCCGGCTGGCAGTGGCCGCGGCGGATGGTACGGTGGCCAGAATGTTTGTCAAGGCGCTGCTGGAAGGAGACGCAGACCTTTATGCTGAAGCCTATGAGCGATTGGCTGCTGATGACAGGCTCAGGGAGACGTATCTTCGTCGTCAGGAGCTGCTGGACCGGTTGGCGGTGGCAGCTCCCCTGTGGGCACAGTACATCCGTGAGCAGGCCGAAGGCTTTGCCGGCAATGTCCCTCCGGAGAATTTGTCCGAGGCTTGGCTTTATCGGCAATTCCAGCAGGAACTTGACGATGTGCCGCAGGAGGATATGCGGGAGCTTTCTCATCAAATCTACGATTTGACGGCGCGGCTACATCAGACAACTACCGAATTGGCGGAAAAATTGTCCTGGTACCATTTGCTCAAGGATGTATCGGGGAGCAATCTCCAGTCCAGCCTGATTGGCTGGAGCAAGGCGGTAGCTAAGATTGGCCGGGGAAAGGGAAAATATGCAGCGCGGCATATCCGGGAGGCACGTCAATGCATGCTGGAGGCCCAGGCGGCGGTTCCTGCCTGGATCATGCCGCTTTCAAGGGTATGGCAGAATTTAAAGCCGGAGAGTGAGAAATTCGATATCCTATTGATCGATGAAGCCAGCCAGGCGGACATCACGGCATTGCCGCTGCTTTATTTCGGCAAGAAAGTCATCATCGTGGGCGATGATAAACAGGTCAGTCCGTCGGCTGTAGGCGTGACGGCAGAAGACATTACCCGCCTGCAGACGGCATCCATCCAGGGCGTTATCAAGCATGCGCCGCTGTATACCATGGATACTTCGCTTTATGACATTGCCCAGATGAATTTTGATGCACGGATGCTCACCGAGCATTTCCGTTGTGTACCGGAGATTATCGGATACAGCAATCAATTGGTTTATGATGGGCGCATCCGTCCCCTGCGGGAATCTGGCAGCAGTCCTTTGATGCCGTTGGTGGATGTGAAGACCGATGGCTGGCGTGAGGAAAGCCAGAAACGCAATTACCGGGAAGCGGAGGAAATTGTGGCTGCATTTGCCGCTTGCCTGGAGCAGCCGGAATACCAGGGCAAAACCTTTGGGGCTGTCTCCATGCTGGGGGATGAACAGGCTAAAGTCATCCGGGAAATGGCGGTTCGGCGCCTGGGGATTACTGTGTTGGAAGAGCGTCAATTCCTCTGTGGCAATCCGGCCCGGTTCCAAGGCGATGAGCGGGATATCATATTCCTGTCGTTGGTGGACAGCTGTGACGAGGGAAGCTCCCTGCGGCTGCTTTCGGAAGGGCACAATGGCAGTACCAGCAAGCGCTACAATGTAGCGGCTAGCCGTGCGCGGGATCAGCTCTGGATTTTCCATTCCATGGATGTGGAGGAGTTGAAACCGGGGGATATCCGCCGGGGGCTTATCGAGTATGCCAACAATCCCGTCCGGGATGTGGTGCAGAACGAAGCGGAGGAGTCTTCGCTGGCGGCGGCGGTGTATCGTGAACTGGTGCGCGGTGGCTATCATGTGGAGAAGCATTTTGCTGTTGGTGACTATACGATTGATATGGTAGTCTTGGGCCAGGGCCAGAAGGTGGCCATCGATTGTGATGGTGAACATTGGGTGAGCAGCATCCAGCAGGCCGCAGAAGAACGTTGTCAGCAGGCAGTCCTTGAACGTTTGGGCTGGAATTTCCTGCGGGTTCGCGGAAGTCATTGGTACCGTGATCCTGAGGAAACATTCCGCTGCTTAGGAGCCGAATTGGCTTTCCAGGGAATAGAGCCAGGGACTGGGGAACCGGAGGAGTGCCAGTTGGCAGGAAACCGGCGTGAAATGGTACTAGCAGAGGTCAGACAGCGGGCCGAGGAAATCCTGGCTCAGTGGCGGGCCGAGGCTGATGAATAACTGCAATAAAATTTTTTCGATTTTTTGTAAAAAAGATTTGACAAAGTGTGGAGGAATGGCTATAATAGATTTTGTCAGTCAGCGAGACACAGAAAGTCCTGAGTTGAGCGATGACAAAATGCGGAAATAGCTCAGTGGTAGAGCACCACCTTGCCAAGGTGGGGGTCGCGAGTTCGAGCCTCGTTTTCCGCTCCATTCTTGATTGGTAGCTGAAAAGCTTCTATATACAATGGGCCTATAGCTCAGTTGGTTAGAGCAACCGGCTCATAACCGGTCGGTCCTTGGTTCGAGTCCAAGTGGGCCCACCAATTCCAACTTTATATTTTAACCAATGTTATGACTCAGTAGCTCAGCTGGATTAGAGTATTTGACTACGAATCAAAGGGTCGGGGGTTCGAGTCCCTCCTGGGTCACCATTGTGGGTAGGTGCCCGAGTGGTTAAAGGGAACAGACTGTAAATCTGTCATCTTCGGATTACGATGGTTCGAATCCATCCCTGCCCACCACCTTGAATGACAGCGTCGCTTAGGCGGCGCTTTTTTGTTGTCTAAACGGCAAAAGGATAGACCCCCATGGAGTAAGTCCGTGGGGGCCTGTAGTTATTGGTCTGTTATTGGCCGTTTACTGGTCGATGGGGCAGGATGGTGCTTGCCCGCCGCGCTCTGCCGTGTGTTTGCCTTCGAACAGTGCCTGGCTTACCCGGCGCATGAGTTCATCTTCTTCGGCAGCGGCATTGAAGACTACCTGTTTATCCTCTGGCAGGGTCTCCCCTTCCAGTTCGGTGATAGCCAGCTGCAGGCGGTGTTCTTTATCGAGACGGAAGGAATAGGACAGGCGGGTGGCCAGCCATTCAGTGATCATCTCGATGTTCTGGAACGAGGCTACTTTGTTATAGTTTTTGTAGACCTCAGCGGCAATGGCGGCAGCTTTTTTTTTGTCATCAACAGCGCCGATGACAGAAAACGCTTGTTTATTGCCTTCGGTGACAAGTTTAGTAATGATATAAAGCATGGAGTAGTTCCTTTCTATTTTAATGTGAAAACATACAAGGATAATTGTAACAAAATCCAGCCACTTGTCAATTTGGGCGTGGTTTAACAGGGAAACAGGCAACGTCTTTTCGCTGTATGCAATAAATGGACATTTTGCAGGAATGTATGGAAAGGGCTACAACATTACAGTTGTTGAATTATTTTTGTTTTATTTTCCACTGGTGGTAGACGCAATAATCGGAATAATAACAGGACCTATGTCCTTTTATACTAATATTAAAGTATAAATGTACTTAAATTAAAGAAATATGGAAGGAGTAAGGTCCTAAGTAACAGTTTTTACACTTTGCCAGCTTTGCGGATGCTTTTATTTGTGCTATAATGTCTCTTGGTAAAATACAATAAATGAGACCGATGAAGATGATAATTCATCGGTAAAAAGTTAGGAGAGTAATTATGGTGGAATCACATCCAGTAAACCGTAAGAAGGCATTCAATATGCTGTTCTTCATTGAGTTTTGGGAGCGCTTTGGTTACTATGGTCTTCAGGCTGTATTGGCAGGCTTCTTTGTAAAAGCCTTGGGCATGGAAGATGCAGAATCCTTTGTTGTCTTTGGTGCATTCAGTGCGATGGTATATGGCTATGTATCCTTGGGCGGTTTCTTGGGAGATAAAATTCTGGGAACCCAGCGTACGATTACCCTTGGTGCAGTGGTGCTGATGATCGGCTATGCGATGATGGCGTTGGCTGGTGCTGACAAGACGATGGTATTTTTGGCATTGGGCGCTATTGCCTGCGGTAATGGTATCTTCAAGGCCAATCCATCTTCGCTGCTGTCGAAGCTCTATGAAGGCGATGAAAAAGATTTGGACAGTGCCTTCACGATGTATTATATGGCAGTTAACATCGGTTCCTTTATCTCGATGTTGCTGGTTCCGATCATTGGCGCCCAGTATGGTCTGTCCCTGGGCTTCATGATTTGTGCTATGGGCCTGATCCTGGCGGTCGGCGGATTCCTGGGCTTCCGCTATTTGGTTCGCGGCATCGATTCGCCGGCGGGGGCTGAGCCGTTGACGATGAAGAAAATCGTTTTGACCCTCATCGGTGTTTTGGTCATGACGGTATTCTCCAGCTGGCTGCTTTCCCACCTTTCCGTGGCCCATTGGCTGCTATTTATCATCGGTG
The DNA here is from genome assembly GCA_945494195.1 of uncultured Selenomonas sp. Lineage (GTDB taxonomy): Bacteria > Bacillota > Negativicutes > Selenomonadales > Selenomonadaceae > Selenomonas_A. The sequence continues at coordinate 7,996 of CALYVJ010000055.1, forward strand.
TTTTGGTCTATGGTGTATTCTTCAAGATGATTATTCAGGCCAAAGGTGCTGAGCGCAGTCACATGGCAGCAGCAATGATTTTGATTGTCGAGGCCATTATCTTCTTTACGCTGTATCAGCAGATGCCTACGTCCCTCAATTTCTTTGCTATCAAGAATGTGGAACATTCGGTTCTTGGTATTGCCATTCCGAATGCAGAAGTATTCCAGACCCTCAACCCGTTCTGGATTATGTTGGCAAGCCCGGCGCTGGCTTGGGCTTACTCCCACTTTGGCAGTGAGGGGAAAGACCTGTCGATGCCGGCCAAATTCGCCTTGGGCATGTTGCTGACGGCGGCGTCCTTCCTCGTCGTTGGTTTTTCGGCCAACTTTGCCAATGAGGCGGGTATCGTATCGGCTTGGTGGCTCATTGGTTCCTATTTCCTGTCTTCCATTGGCGAGCTGCTTATCAGCGGTTTGGGCCTGTCCATGATATCCAAGCTGGTGCCGCAGAGACTCATTGGTTTCCTCATGGGAGCCTGGTTCCTGACCACCTCTATTGCCGCAATCCTTGGCGGCTGGGTGGCAACCCTTACGACGGTATCGAAGGATGTTGTTGATCCGTTGCAGACGCTGTCGGTATACAGCGAGGTATTCACGCAGATTGGCCTGGTTACCTTGGGGGTAACCATCGTCATGGCGTTGACGGTTCCGATGCTCAATCGCCTCATCAATAAGAAAGATGAGGAAGCCTTCGAGGGTGAGCCAGAGGCTGCTGTTGCGGACAAATAAATTGAATACATAAACAAAAATG
>CALYVJ010000056.1 GCA_945494195.1 uncultured Selenomonas sp.
ACATCGGTGTCGAAATACACACCACCCTGTCCTAGAGCTTGCGCGGTAAGATCCGTCCCTGCCTGCACCCGATCCGATACATGCATATCGCCATTTTGCGTCGTAATTGACGTTGCCAAACCAGAAATCAACTTACCATTTTGATCGATGATAAAGTTCTTACCATCCTCCCCCATCGTATAAGATTCCGACGCTGCAGCCAAGGTAATATTGCCATTAGCCGAAGTCTTGCCATGCACTTTTATTGCACCAATATCGGCAGACATTTCGATATCTTTGGCCGCCGTGATGGTATCGACATCAACGCCGTTATTGCCAATATCGATACTGCCAACACCAGTCGCAGCATAAATACTGCCATTTGCAGCGTAGACGGTATGCTCCGTTTTCTCATTTTTGCCAATACGGATATCGCCGAACTGGGTTTCTACATGGATATTACCGTCTTTCGACGAAACGGTCTTGCCAAATTCAATGGAGCCATTTTCCGTATACAACATGAGGTCTTTATCTGCTTCCACATCACTGTCAAAGAAGATATCTCCCTGTGCTTCAGTCTTGGCGGTAAGCGTCTCACCTGCGTGCAGTCTATCCGACACATGCATATCGCCATTTTGCGTTATTACCGTAAGGTTCTTGCCGCTTTCAATCTCGCCATTTTGGTCGATGAGGAAATTCCTGCCTCCTTCGCCAGCTTCATAAACGTCCGATATCGCTTTCATATCAACATCACGGCCGGCCAGCGTCTTGCCATGTACCAAAATATTGCCGTAAGCCTTCATATCGACATCGGTTCCGGCCACAATAGTATTGACACCTGCGCCATTGTTGCCAACATCGATATTGCCATTTTCCGCACGAATCACAGCATTTCCCATCGTTGCCTTGATATTTTCCTTAGCTTGCCCCCCCGTGCCTACCTGCACATCTCCTTTCTTCACCGTAAGCAAGACATTACCAGCATCTGACGTAATCGTTCTGCCTACGATAATATTCCCATCTTTAACAAGCATGTTCACATCACTGCCAGCTGTGACATCGCGACCGATTTCGATATTCCCGTAATCAGCCGTAATTGTCAATTGACGATTGACCGCAACATCGGTATCCAAGTAGATACTTCCCTGCTCCTTGGCTGCTGCCAACAGGTCCGTCCCGGCCTGAAGCCGATCTGTTACATGTATATCGCCATTGTTCGTGGTAATGGTCATCGCCTGCCCGGAAAGCAGCTGTCCATTTTGATCGAACAACAAATTCCGGCCATCTTCACCTGCTGTATAGGTTTCCGATTTGACATCTACCCGTACGTCATTGCCTGCACTGGTCTTGCCATGGACGGTAATGGTACCAGCCAGTGTTTGCAGGGCAACATCTTTTGCCGACGATATCGTTGCCACCTTCGGGCCACTGTTACCGATATCGATGTTGCCGCTGCCGGCATGAACATAGATTGAACCGGTATCGGTCTTTAAATTTTCCTTCGCATCCGCATGAGAGCCCACACGGATATCACCAGTCGTCGTCGTCAACCAGATATCACCATCTGTCGACCTTACCGCCTCACCGATATCTATCACGCCATCTTCTACCTGCAGTTTGGCCTGCTTGTTGGCAGCAACCACTGCACCAACACTAAGGGTTCCCTCTTGAACGCTCATATTGATATCATTACCAGACGTCAGATTCCTGCCAACATTGAGGATTCCTTTATCAACCGTTAAATCAATATCGCGATTTGCCACAACATCGGTATCAAAATACATATTGCCCTGCTGCTTGACCACAGCCTTGATATCCTGTCCGGAATGCAAGAGATCCGAAACATGCAGGTCCCCATTGGTCATCGTCAAATCGATATCTTTTCCGGCAATAAGCTGTCCGTTCTGATCGATATGGAAAGACGTACTGCCTTCCGTATATTCAGCAGCTGCTGTCGCCATTTCGACATTGCCCGTATCTGCCATTATCCGGCCATGTACATCAATCGCCCCCAGCCCCGTAGTGACTTCTACATTTCCTTTCGCATATATCGTATTTACATCCGGGCCATTATCACCGATATCAATATCGCCCACACCCACGCGGATCAAAACATCCCCGGCTGACGATTCAATGGTACTTCCGACTCGAATCGAGCCACTACCAGAATGTAGATTTACATCTTCCACCGCCTTGATACTTCGACCTACATCGATACCACCATTGTCCACGGTCAGGGCAAAACCACCGTTAGACTCTACATCTGTGTCAAAATAAATACTTCCCTGTTTTTTAATGGTTACATTCAAATCCCGTTCTGCATGAATCTTGTCGGTAATATGGATATCGCCATTCGTCGCTTCAATAGCCAAATCCCTGCCTGATTCCAGGGCTCCATTCTGCGCAATAATAATATTCATACCAGAAATACCAGCCGTATACGTATCAGACGCAGCTGCCATCGAGATATCGCCTTCATCGGTTACCGTGCGTCCATATACCTTCACAGCACCACTATCAGACCGAAGGCCGATGTTCTGTTTGGCAAAAATCGTATCAACCGTAGAACCATTATCGCCGATAATGATATTGCCTTTGCCCGTATGAACCTCCACACTTCCAGTGGTGGCATAGAGATTTTGCCGCAATTTATCGGATAAACCGATTATGATATTCCCCGTACCAGCAACAAGCGATACATCTCCTGTTACCGCCCCCAACGTCTTGCCTACTCTTATATCCCCCTTTTCCGTTTGCAGGTCAACATTTCCCTTGGCACTGACATGTTCTACCACATCAATATCGCCCACTTCTGTCGTTGCCAGCAAATTGCCATTAACCACTACATTATCACAGAAATACAAGCCGCCAGACTTATCGACATCTATGGTCAAATTCTTTCCTACTTGAATACTGTCCGTAACAAACATATCACCATTTTCCAGGTGCAGTAGCATATCATCGCCAGAAATGATCTTACCGAAACCAGCGACAAGCAAGCTGGAGCTATCTTCGCCTTGCTGATATTCTCCTGCTGGCAAAGCAGCATGAAGGTTTAATACCCCTTCTTTAGCCTGGACCGTCCCCAGTATATTGATGTAACCTGCCATAGCATCCAACACAATATTATCATTTGCGATAATCCCCAAACCATCACGGTCGTTGACCCCCATCGTAAGATTGCCCTGTTTCGACACGATGCTGACATCCCCCTGGATAGCATGAACCGTATCCAGTACAGAAATATCACCATTATCGGTATAAAGCGTTATATCTCCTTGCCCTGATACAATATTCTTGCAAATCGTGATATCCCCGCTTTCCGTCTTTCCAAGGATATCGCCCGTAACTACGACATCTTTACCGAAGTTAATCGCTCCCTGCCCTTCAATATCAGCAACAAAACCTGTCTTGGCCATTAAATCATCGGTAACAAATATATCACCATTTCTTCCCTTCAACGTTAACGAGCCACCAGCAACAACTTTGCCCTGATTCTTGATGACAAAGACACTATCCTCTTCACCACTGGTATACACATCACGTCCGGCCATCAGCGATACATTGCCATTTTGTGCTTCGGTCTTACCATTGATGTACATAACACCATCCGGCGTCTCAATACTGACATCCTTATACGCCACTACCGCATCATCATTGGTAGCATCTCCCAAAACTATATTACCTTTTTTCGTACCCGCATAAATATCCCCTGTGACAGAATTCAGCTGATCATAAACCATAACGCTGCCGTTATTTGCCGTTAGTTCAATATCCTTCTGTGCCTTGATATTTCCACTAACAGCAATTTCCCCAATATCCGATTCAATCGCTACCGATCCTGTCTCAGAAGACACCCTCGCCTGTAACGTAATATTGCCAGCAGCTTCACGCTCGTCAGCAGCACGTTCAATCGAAAAGCTGACATCTCTACCAGCTTCGATTTTCGTCATATCCGAAAAAGAACCAACTTTCAAATCCACTGGATTGCTGTCATCAGCCATAACATAGGCGCTAATATCACGCCCCGCGTGAATATCTCCAAAAATCGCCAGCGTTGTATCCAAAGTCGCCAAGCGAACGTCTCTACCCGCATCAAGCGTATAACCCTTTTCTGATAAATCAGCAATAACCAGTCCATCCTGGCTGAAAACGAAAATATCATCTGCCGCTTTCAAGGTACCTAATCCCAGTATAGCAGCAGCCGACAGACTGATATTGCCTTCTGCACCATCCCTTCCATTCGCCTGTAAATTGCCGTAAAGCATCAAATTCCCGTCCCGAACATTTACATCGATCGTACCATTTACAGGATTCTCAATACCAACACTCGTAGTAGTTTCGCTCGTCTGCAACAAAATATCACCATTGATGACCGGCTGTCCTGTTCTAGCTATTGCCTCAAAAGTGTCGAAACTATTATTGGGACTCTGTAAATCAACACTGCCCCCAACCATAGCCCCTACACTTGTGCTGCTTATGCTGCCGATATTTTGCACAACACTGCCGCCAGCATGGAACTTCAGCACATGGTTAATAGTACTCCAATACCCATCACTGGGCGGCAAATCATCCGAATGATCCTTGGGAAGCGTAATCCACCCATTTAACTCTATATCCTTGGCAGCAGTGAGTGATACTTCTTTGCCAGCCGTAATATGACCATTTTTTTCATCTTGCCCCACGAATAGATGGCCTTGACTCTCTGCACCAAAGTGATTGATTACATCAATATTGCCTAACGTAAGCGTACCATCTGTAATCTCAGAATTATTCATCCCCTTGATATAGGCATCCGATGCCGTAAGGTTTACCACTGCACGGTTATTCAGGATCCGCAATGGTTGTACGGCCGTACCAAGGATTCCATTCTCATTAGCCAACACCAAAGTCTTACCTGCATTGATATACGATTCCGCAATTTCACTATTGACATCGCTCATGAGGTAGCCGGCTGGAGATGACAACGAAATCGTATCCGCAGCATACATAGCCCCCAAAGTCAATTCCTTTTGGCTATCCATATTCTTGATATAGATGTCCTTATCGGCTTTGGCCGACACTAAATCACCAGAAAGCTTTACGGTAAGCGGATTATCTGCTTTACCGATGCTGACGGTCGGCACTTCATCGCCAGCAATAGCCGAAAGTTCGAGATTTCCCGCGATGATATGGGCGTCCGGCGCATCCAACCTGCCCCAGATACTCTGAGCAGCTGCCAGGCGCAGATTTCCCGTACCAGTATCCACTTTTCCAAGCTGCATAGCCGAGTAATTGCCCTGGTCATTTGTACGCCCTGACACGAAGGTATTGCCAGCCGCCTTGACATTCAGTTCTCCTTTTGCATAAACCCCTAACGGAATCGCGGCTTTGACCGAAAAGGCCGTAATATTCCCATCGTCATCCTTGATTACCGACACATCCGAGGCGTTGGACCGAAGCAGCGTCCGCAGTTTCGCATAATCCTTTGCGATGTCTTCTACCTTGATGATGGTGGCATTTGCTTCATTCTTACCGATGCCGCTATACGCCGTAAGCGTTACCTTGTCCCCAACGATATTGGCAGCTTTTTCCGCTACGCTGCCACCCGTACCATTTACCAAATTGTCTGCTACGGCATAGAGCATCATATCCTTCGTCCAACGGAACTTCGGATGCTCTGCCTGAGTACGCAAGGACTGATAAACCGTATCATGAGCCAGGAATTCTTCTGCCGTCGCATACTTCTGGTATCTAGCCAGCGTGCTGTCCTTCATGAAGGCATCAGCCGTCGCATAACCATCATAGCTATGGTACTTGCCAAACTGAACAGCAAAATCCGCATACGTCTTATCGCCGGATTTTATAAGTGCTGCCAGCTGTTCCACCGACATCGCATCGTATTTTGCTTTTAAGGAAAGATAATTTTGATAATCTGCACTCTGATAGATGGCCTGTGCTGCAGTCAGCTGACTGTCATACTCCTGTTGCAATTTTTCTTTATCCGTTGCATAGGACGCATAGGCATTTTCGACCTCTGTCCGATAGCTTACCACATCTTTTTCGAGCTGCTCGATATAGGCGCCTTTGTATTTATAACTTCCGTCCGGATTTTTCTCACCATCAATAAGGCCGGCATCAATCCAGCGTTTTACGAGTTCATCCGTACTATCATCTTTCTCTATCGCCTCAGTCGGCAGCATATCGACAAAGCCGCCCCCCTCAGCAGTGAGGACCACATCACCGGTTTTCGCCGTGATCTTGCCAACCATGAAGTCGCCACCGGCAACACTTTCCGTCAAATAGACCGAGCCAGCTGCCGAAGCATTGACCGCCGTGCTGTATGGATTCGTTCCATACAGGAAATCCGACGCCGCCAGCGTCAACGGCTGAGCCGCTGTCCCCAGGCTACCATTCTCACTGACAAGCGAGATCCCGCGGCCATAAAATGCCGTCGTCGTTCCCGACTGCGTGATATCTCCCTGCGCCTGCAAGGAAACAAGCCCCAGCGGTGCATCTTGCGCAAACGTATCCCCATCCAGGCTGGCCAATTTTTCGACTGTTACATTACCGGCAAGATTCAGGCCCTCAAGCTGACCACCGTGTACGGTTATATCAATATTGCCCTTGCCATTGGATTGCGCAGACAAGTTCAGCATATCTGCTACCGACGTTGCCTTGCCAACATCATTTCTCGCCGTGACTTTGCCCAGTGTCGTCACATTGATACCTGCAATATCGCCATGAGCCGCCAGGCTCAGATTTTCCGTATAGATGCTGGTATCCCCTGCCTGCTTAATGAAGCCTCCGTTGGCATTAATCGTGATTGGCGCCAGATTCGTCGCACTCTGGATCTTGCCAAGCAGATTCATATCGCCGCCGGTCGTCTGATCGTTCTTCAAGGTAATGCTGCCGTCTTTCGTCCCCAGAAGGCCCAAGGAAATCTGCTTACCGGCATCAATCGAGTACTGGTATGTCTGGATTGACCCCGTAGTCTTATCCCAACGGGTATAGTAATGGCGACGCCAGCCAAAGAGGCCGGATTTTTCCACCCAAGATTGGATATTATCACGGCTCTCGGAAACTTTCTTACTGGCAGCCCGCAGATTCAACCCCGATTCTGTACCACCAACATTGCTGAGATAAGCCCCCTCTGGCAGATTATACCGCTGTGCATCTGCCGAAGATATCTTATGCGATTCCGTTTCCTGTCCTTTGATGGATTCCTGGTCGGTATAAGATGTATAAGCCCCCCACCAGCATTTGGACGTATCCGTCTGATAAGTAGTCTTCGATACGGTAGCGTTGCCAGTCGTCCAGCCATACTGCTGCCCTACGACATCATACACAAGATTATGATTATCGCTCAGTACCTGATCAGCCGCCGTTATTACCAAGGCATCCCCATACAGATCACTGCTGTCCTTATGCGTCTTTAGATAATTGGCATATCCCGTGATGCTGCGCGTTCTGCCATTGCTGTATTCCGTCCAGGTATCCTTAGCCGTATCGGCAATCGTAATACTGCCACTGCGAATGTTATTTATGACCTGACCAACATCCATGGATGTATCCGAATGATTAAGGACCGAAATATCAGCCGCGCCATCGGCAACGATAATCTTTCCGTTGCCCGTGCTTGCAATGCGGCCCGTCAGATAAACTTTGCCGCCCTGGGTATTGATATCTTCCACAATCAGGTGATCGGTCAGCGGATCATAATAAACTGGCACTTCATAGTAAAAAGCCTGCGCATCCGCATCATATTTCTGTCCGCCGTCATTTACCTTATACATCGTCCGATTTTGCACAGTCACAGCCCGATCACGCGGCTGCTGTTTAGCGGCTGCGACATCAGCTGCCGACAATTCAGCCTTGTAATCCTTATAGCCACTCTGAATCGTGCCATTGACATTGATATACTCGGCAGCGATATAAACATCTTTACCGGCGATATACCCACTGGCCGCATTATCCTGCGTCGACTGCGGATTCTCAGCACGCGCACTTGCCACACTGTTCTCTGCCTCTATATCCAGCTGAACCTGTTTTTTCAAGTTTTCCGCTGCTTCGGCCAAATAGTTTTCCGGGTTCCCGTTGATGTGGACAATACCGTCCGTATAGCCCTGATTGATGCTTCCCTTAGCAGTCAGGCGCACGGTCGTGCCGGTAATGCCCGCCGGTTTCTCCTGCGTACCACCATCGATGATGATATCGCCAGCCGTATTATTGACGATCACTTCCCCAAGCGCATTTTCGAGTTTACCGGCAACTTCCACATCGTTGACCATGAAGATTCCCTTTGCCAGTTCCTGCTGATATTTTTCCGCCTGTTCTGTAGCATCGATGGAAGGATCCTTCTGTCTTTCTTCCGCCAGCTTTTGCTGCAATTCCTGCTGTTGTTCCGGCGTCAGCGTTGTAATCGTACCACCGGAATACGTATTCTGGATTGAAAGCGGTGCTCCCGTACCACTGATTGTTCCATAGATTTGAGCAAAGTTAGCCGTCTGGAAAGTACCACTCTCTTTATTGATCGTATTGATAGCCTGATTGGCAGCTGCCAGCGTTGCTACCGGTACCACCGTATCATTAAAGGAAATCTTGCCTCCTTCTTCTCCCATGATGATGTCATTGAGCTTCAAATAGGCATTGGAATTATTCGTGATGCTCACCTGAGGCGCGCTGTTGGCTCTAAGGCTGCCGGTACCAGCCAGATAATTGGCCCGAAAACTATTACTAAGAGCAATATAACAAGAATGACCAGAATGAAGACTCCGAACAGCACTGCCAGAGGGCTCTCCTCTTCATCCTCTTC
>CALYVJ010000057.1 GCA_945494195.1 uncultured Selenomonas sp.
TCTCTCCCGAATTGCCATAATAGGCCTCATCTGCTGCCTTGATTTTTTCTAAGTGCTCTTCACGCGTCATCTTTGTCATGACCTCCGTACTTTCGTTCATATAATGCCACCACACCCTTCGCCACATAGGGGAATACCAACATGATAAAGAGCAGCCGCGTCAACTGGTAGGCTGTCATCGTAGAGATATTTGCCCCAACGGTAAGGGCCGTAATCCCCATCTCGGTCAAACCACCAGGGGCTGTACTCAAAAAAGACGTGGCAAAAGTTTCCCCCGTCAAGGCTGAAACTGCTACTCCCATCCCCATCGACACCGCCAGTACCAATAAAACACCGCTCAATAACACCGGCCCCATGCCTTGATAACTTACGATCCGCTGCAGTTCAATGCTTCTGCCAATAAAAGCACCAACGCAGAGTTGCGCAGCATAAAGAAGCGGTTGGGAAACGGGAACCGCTGTCAAGTCCGTCGTGATGACAACAGCCGCTACGGCCAGAATTGGCCCCAGCATCGTTGCCGTAGGCAAATGAATCCATTTTCCCACAACAGCACCAGAAACTGCTACTACCGCCCACATCAGTACCGTAGACATATCCGCCGTTGTTGCCAAACGCATTCCCTCACTGCTCGCTGCCGGACCATCTGCCAAGATATGAATAGTCAAAAACGGAATCGTAAACACCACCGATAACATGCGAAGCGTCTGCATAATCGTCACAGCTGTAAGATCCACATTTTTCATCTCCGCAGCAAGGACTACCATCTGCGAAAGCCCGCCTGGTACACACCCCAGCAAGCAGGTAGTAAAGTTGATTGCTGTTTTTTTATACATGAGCCAGCCAGTAAAAATACCAGTGCTGACCGTAATCAACGTCGCCAATAACATAAGTGGCAGCTGAGAGCCAATTGCCTGTAACGTCTCTATGGTAAAAGGTCTTCCCATAGCATATCCTAATAGCACCAGCGCCACATTACGGACTTTTATACTCCATACCATCGGGTGCTTTTGTACCAATCCCACGCCAGCTACCAGCACAATCGGCCCCAAAGTCCAGGGAAGAGGTGCGTTTATATACGAAAATAACACACCACCCACCAGAGCGGTAAGCAATGTCCGAACATATCCCATGATATCATTTCGACCTTTCTCGCCCTAAATCAGCGGCTTTCTTCTCCATATTTGCAGCGGCATTCTGCCCGTAACCGCTTGGGAGGGTCTAACTCATAGGTATCATATAAAACCGTACAACGGTAACATTCCCCTGGCATAATCTTGCCAATATTTGTCACGACATGATACCGGCATGGCTCGGCAATATAACTTGGCATATGCTTCAAATCATCCTTAAACGTTTCCAACAGAGACACGTGCTTAGCGATTTGACGGCGAATCCGCGTGTGGCAGTATTCCTCCAGCGTATTGTCCACCAGATCCAAAGCATCAAGATTGGGCAGGGGAACAACATTATCATAGGTTGTTTTTATTGCTTTATTGTTTTTCTTCACCAAATCCAGCCAGCGTTCCTGCACCGACAGGATTTTCAGATACTCTTCAATCCCTCGTTTTCCCACAACATCCTTGGTTTCCTTACAAGCCTGATACAAAGACAACGTTGCAAACTTCATCTGTTCATGGGCGTTTACCATCAAGCGGAAGAGTTTCTGCATCTCCTCAATCGATTTTGTTTTATCTTGACAATCCATACTAATCTTTCATACCTCATTGATAAAATACCGATTTATAAACAACTGCCAGAGCATTCCTAGTATACTATATCCTCAACTGATTTGCCATGCCACATGACTTCCCTTGTCGTTTTTGGTGACCACCAGTTGATTATCGATTTCCTGCTTGAGTTCCGTAACATGGGATATGATACCGATAAGCTTGGCGCTTCCAGCCATCTTTTGCAGGACATGAACGGCTTCATTGCGGGAATTATCATCCAAAGAGCCAAAGCCTTCATCGATAAACAATACCTCCAGATGAATCGATGCCATATTCGCCTGAATCTGATCAGATAACCCCAGTGCCAGCGAAAGCGCCGCCATAAACGATTCGCCACCAGACAACGTCTGAATTGCCCGTTCCTTGCCCGTTACCATGTGGAGCACCTTAAGATCTAGGCCATGGTTGCCACCGCGTGCCGCCTCGACATCATCGAGCATCTTGAGCTCAAATTGTCCACCGGACATCGCCCGGAACCGCCGATTGGCTGCTCCTAAAATCTGCTGCAAATAGTACCGCTGGACATAGGTTTCAATGTCCATACGCGCGCCACTGCGCTTTCCCGATAAGCGCTCATAGAGATTGTTGACCGCACAGGCCTCTTTCCCAAGGTCTGCCCGTAACCCAAGCTGCTGGTTAAGCTGGGACCTTACCCGCTCATTGCGTTCTGACTGTCCCTTGACTTCTGTCAATCGTTCCGACGCCTGCTGAAGCGCTTCCTGCGCCACATCCTTTTTCCTCTGGAATACCGCAAGATCTGGAAGTTCTTTTCCCACCACTGCTTTTTGGGCAGCCTCACGACTGCCTTTTGCGGCATTATAAGCATCCCGCCAAGCCTGTACTTCCTGCTGCATGTCCACAGCACTTTTTTCCTCGTATCCACGGACAAATTCCTGCCAGTCCTCTTCGCTCATCCCTTTTTCCCGCATAGCATCCTGATAGGAAAGCAGCAGCTCCTGACTCTGCTTTTGTTTGACTGGCAGTTCCTGATGGCATTGGCGAAGGACCGTCTTGGCCTCTGCCAGCTTGGCCTGCCCATCCTTGGCCACTTTATCAGCCTTAGCATAGGCATCCTCGCATGCGGCCAATTTTTCTCTGGCCTTTCCCCTTGTCTGTATTGCCTCTTCCTTGGTCGCAAAGCGCAGTTTATCCAGCAAGATCTTCTGCGTCTTTTCGGCAGTCTCCAACTGGGAGTTTGCAAGCTGGCATTTTTCAGCCAAAGATTCCTTATCGCCCTGTAAATTCGCCATCATTTCCGTTGACTGGTCAAGTTGCTGCTGGATAATTTCCAGACTTTTAATTTGACCAGTCAGATTGCCCAGCAATTCCTCGCATTCTTCCAGTTGTTTCCTGACCTTCTGCCAGATTTCATTAAGGGTTTGGGCCGCCTCACACCCCGGTACCTCCTGACGTAGTTTGTCCAGTGACAAATCAAATTGCTCTCTTGACTTGTGAAAATTGTTATTTGCCTTGCCTGACTTCTCCGCAGCCGCCTGCTGCTTGGCATTGAGGGCTGTCACCTCAGCCGCTAAACGCTCCAATTCTTCGTGGGCCAACGGTTTAGCCGCCGCCTCAAGTACCCGCGGATATGGATGTTCCAGCGAACCGCAAACCGGACACGGCTGTCCCGCTTGTAAAGACTCTGCCAATAATCCCGCCTGGGCATTGAGGAACACTTGCTGTTCCCGCTCATAGTTGGCGCGCTTTTCTTGATAAGCCTGCTGTACCACCTGATATTGCGACAGTGCCTGCTTAGCCTCAACCTCGGCATTTTTCATTTCCCTGCCTAAATCAATTCCGGCATTGATTTCTCTTTCATATTGCCGCAGCGCCTGTTCTTGCTGCTCCCCCTTGACCTTTGCCAGCATTAACTCCGGCAACTGTTTCACCTGCTGCTGCCAGCCTTCCAATTGCTTCTGATACGCTGCCAATTTTTGCTGAGCCTGTTCGGCGTTATCCCTTGTCTCCTTCAAAATCTTGACTGCGCGTTGAATCTCCTCCGTCTTCGCTGCAACTTCCGCAAAGATTTCCAAAGCCGCCTCAACTTCCGCCTGAACCTTACCAAAGACTTCCGTTGCTTTATCCTTTTCCTTCTTGGCTGCCACTACGGCTTTCCCTGCCTCAGCTTCCTGCTGCATTAGTTCTGGCAACGCCCTATCATACTGCTGCTGCAGCATTTCGGTCTCCGCCACCGCTTTTCGCTGACGCTCAAAGGCTTGATAAACCGCTTGAATCGCATACGCTGCTTGGATTTTTGCCGCACACTGTTCCTTATCCATCATGTCAGTTTCTCGCTGCTTATAGGCCTGCCACGTCTCCGTCGCCTCGCTAAGCTGGTCAAAGGACACCTTCAAAGCCTCAGCCTTTGTCAGTTCGACATTTTCTGCATCATATCTCTTTTGGGCTGCCACTGCCTCGGCAGTTGCTTTTTCCGCCTCCCGGGCCAGCACTTCACCAGCTTCATTCAGATATGTTTGCAGCCTTTCAAAATCAACCAGACTTGGCATCTTATCCTTGCGGATTTTCTGCACTAGCTCTTTCATTTCTGCCTGCTGTGGAAAATTCTCAGGAACCACCACATCTTCGGCCTTTGTCTGGCAGCGGCGCAGAACATTTTGCAGTTCCTCCCGATACTGGCTGTTGAGTTCCCCCAGCCGGCTGACAATCTTGTCAAAGATTTCCGTGTTAAAAAGGCGCCGGAATATTTCGCGTTTATCACTTGTCGGCGCGCGCAGGATACGCATGAAATCTCCCTGGGCAATCATCCCCACCTGCATAAACTGTTCCTTGGTCAGACCAACCAGCTCACGGAGTTTTTCATTGACTGCCTCTTTATTGCCCGGATAATCTGTATGGTCCGGCATAGTCAGTGTTACCGATTCCTTCTCATCAACTTCTGATTTGCCGCGTTTGGCTTTGCGCCGATGATGGGGCACCCGATGGACGATATATACCTGTTCCCGGCCCCCCACCGTCTCACTAAAGGCCAGCTCCACAAAGGGCGTCACATCCAGCGTCGCGAACTGACTTTGCAGATTGGGAATCAAGGCATTTTTGTTGGTATTTTTTTCGCTTTTGTCGCCATAAAGGGCATAGACAATGGCGTCAAAAATCGTGGTCTTGCCCGCACCAGTATCCCCCGTTACTAGGAAAAGATTCTGGGTTGGCTTGGTAAAATCAATGACGGCCCGTTCCCCATAGGAACCAAATGCCTGAATGGTCAACTGGATTGGTTTCATTTCTCCGCCTCCTGCACCTCATTGATAATCGACGCCAACAAATTCTCTTCCTCCCCGTCGAGATCCTGCAAAAAATCCCGGCAAAGAGCAAAGGGAGACAACTGTACGGCCCGCTCCTGCTCCAGCTGATAGTTCGCTTCCTCCCGGCTCTCACGCCCTACATGCAGCAAATTGGGGAAGCAAGCCTCCAGCCGGTCACGCACATCAACTGCCAAATGATTCTCTGCATCCGTCAGGGTAATGCTGACATAATCCTCCGATTTCTGGGCCAGCACATTTTCCAGGGTATCCTTGATGGTGCGCACCTGCCGCAAGGGTTTCAAGGGCAGCACCGTCGTCACGACTTCTCCCTTTTCTTTGAGCTCTACTTCTATCACGCCTTTCACCTGGCCTTCCTCGCCAAAGGAGCAGGCAATCGGCGTACCACAATAGCGATAGCAGTCCTTGCCATTTAACCGCTGGGCCTTATGGATGTGCCCTAACGCCGCATAATCGAAGCGATTTAAAATATCCCCCTGCACCGAATCGATATTGCCCACGGTCACCATTTCCGATGGCGACCGTTCAATTGTATCGTCTTTTCCCGTGGAAAGATAAAACTGGTGGCTGACTAGTACATTTCGTTCCTGCTCAGATAGCTCTTCCCGCATAATCAAGCGATGCACCGCTTCATCATAGGAGAAATTGTTGCCATCTTTATCCGTCCCCGTAATCAATTTGACCATGGAAGGCTTCACAAAGGGCAGCAAATAAAAATTCACGGGGCCATAGGCATCGGTGAGCGTGACTTTCGCAATCCACTCACCAGGCAGCTCAGGCGGCCGGCCAATCATATGGATGTGCTGACGCGCCAGCACCTGACGGAATACATTGACCCGTTCGGCGCTGTCATGATTTCCCGAAATCATCATAATTTCCGCCTTGGGCACACTCTGGGACAGGTTTGTCACGAACCGGTCAAACCGCGACACGGCATCAGCCGACGGAATGGCTTTGTCGTATATATCCCCGGCAATAACCACGGCATCTGGCTGCCGCGCCTCTGCCAACTCCACGATTTCCCGAAGAATGTGATCCTGGTCCTCCGCCAGGTCATGGTTCATTAATTTTAAGCCGATATGTAAATCCGACAGGTGGAAGAATTTCATCGTTACCCCTTCCTCACAACTGTTATACGAATCCTCATCTTAAACGAAGGCAAGGGAAAGACAGTACCTAAGCACCGACTTTCCCTTGCCGAAATTATCCATTAGCATTATAACACAAAACCAGCAAAACCTTAACGATTTTCTTCCCGTCTTCGCCACTGATGAATCAAATCATAGATAGTGGGAACTACCACCAGCGTCAGCAAAGTTGAAGTGAGCACGCCGCCGATTATAGCATGGGCCATCGGAGCCCGCGCCTCTGCGCCGGGGCCAAGCCCCAAGGCTATCGGCAACATGCCAAATATCATCGCGATACTAGTCATTAAAATTGGACGCAGGCGAATGCATCCAGCTTCCGCCAAGGCTTCCCTACAGGGAACACCGGCCTCAATACGTTGCTTGGCAAAATCGATAAGCAAAATCGCATTCTTCGTCACCAGGCCCATCAGTATCATAATGCCAATAAGCGATACGAGACTCAATTCACTGCCAGCAATAAACACCCCCGCCAAAGCACCAATCATAGCCAATGGCAGTGAGAACATAATGGCGAAGGGTTCACTATAACTTTCAAACTGAGCCGCCAAAATCATGAAGATGAATGCCAATGCCATGGCCATATTGGCAAAGGAATCATCCATATCATTTCCGGCACCAGCCTGTCCGACTTTATACCCCATCGGCACCTGCATGGATTCCATCTTTTCAAAAAAGGCCTCATTGGCCTCTCCCATCGAAGTTCCCTCCACATTGGCACTCAAGCGAATCTCCTTTTGACGGTCATAGCGGCGAATATCGCTGAAACTGGTGCTGTACTGCCAAGCCGCCACCTGGGAAAGCGGCACCAGCATGGCCCTGCCTTCTATCTGATGTTCGCTGGGCACATAAACTTTACGCAGCATATCCCCCCGATTGCGGGCATCGTCAGCCAGTCGCATTCGGATATCCACCCGCTCATCCTTATCGCTGAATTTTCCCACCGTCGCCCCGCTAAGCATGGTCTGCATCGTCGTGCCAATTGCGCTGAAAGAAATCCCCAGGTCACTGGCGTGCTCTTCTCGAACCTGCAAATTCAAGGTTGGCAGTCCCGCATGGTACGTTGAAGCAATATCCTGTACGCCGGGCACCTTTTCCAATTCCTGCTGCACCTTATCGGCTAAGGGCACCAATTCCGATTGGGATGGCCCCGTTATCGAAATAGCAATAGGCTTATCCTCACTCTCCACAAAATCCGCGCGAACCCCTGGAGCAAGCAACGCAAGGTTCGGCCATACCACGCCGTCACCCAGTCAAAGCCCACCTGCCAACGCTGCCAGACCTTTTGCAGGCAGCGGGGCATGGATGGCTCCCCTACCGGCAGATAAAGAGCCGCCATCATCGGCGTCAAGGTAAAGGAAACGAATAGGGACACCAGCACCGCAAAGGCAATCGACAAGCCAAACTCCTTAAACATCTGGCCATCTCACCCAGACATAAAGCCCACGGGTAAAAATACCGCCGCCACCGTAAAGGTAGTCGCCATAACAGCCAAGGCGATTTCCTTCGTACCGTCTATCGCTGCCTGCTTGGCCTCTTTTCCCATATTGCGATGGCGGATTATGTTTTCAATGACCACAATAGCATCATCGATAAGCAGGCCCACCGACAAGGACAGCCCCAACAGGGACATACTGTTGATGGAAAAGCCTGCCACCTTCATAAACAAGAACGTCGACGCAATGGAGGCCGGAATTGCCAAAGCACTGATAACTGTACTGCGCCAATCGCTCAAAAACCAAAATACGATAAGCACCGCAAAAATACTGCCGATTATGAGGTCAAACCAAACTTCGGTAATGGGTAACGATTTCGATACGGTCACCTACAATATCTCCCGTTTCCACCCGAACCTTTTTGGCTTTGCCATCTTCCACCGTGAACACATACTGAACCCCTTTTTGTCCTAACACTGCCTTTTGCGGAACCGACAATACGGTTTGGGGCGTTCCCAGATTCAACTGCACCTGCACAAACATCCCCGGCTTCAGCAAGGCATCGGGATTATCCACTTTGACTTTAACCCGAAACATGCGGCTTTCTTTCCCCGCCACCGGACTGATGACATCCACTGTGCCCGTGAAGGTTTTATCTGGATACGTATCTACCGTAATAGCAACCGAATCCTCCATTTTCAGATAGGCCATCTACCGGGCTTACCACCGTAGCTTCAGCCCCTGCCATACGCCAGCCCATTATCGCGATTATCACGGCCAATCCCCCCAACATCATATTACGCGTCTTGTTTTTCATCATCAATCTCCTTTATTGACCAAAGTCAGTAGCCTGCAAAAATAAAATGCGGAACTCACTCCGCATTTTCCCAATGCACCATACTGCCCTTTTCCATGCCAAATAGCTGTTCAATCAATCTGGCTGCCATCTCCCTGCGTATAACCATGCTCTCATCGGTAACGATATCCTTCTTTTCATCTGGACATAACGCCTCGGTAAGGCTCCAAAAGAAATCCAGACATTCCTCCTGATGCAGGATCTGCATCGACCCCATCTCATTGCC
>CALYVJ010000058.1 GCA_945494195.1 uncultured Selenomonas sp.
AGGTTGGCAAAAATAGATAATCCGGATTGATGGCCACCAACTGTTCCTTGGTCATCGCCTGCCCGTTATGAATGTCCAATTTTGCCATACCATTCTTTACTCCGGCGTATTGACAGGCATCGTCAAAGGAACAGCCAATCCCGCCATAGGATTTCATCAGCGATATCAAGACCACAGATTTTCGTTCCGCTTCTGGTATCTTTGCCACCTTCGCCTGTATCTCAGCCAGCTTGCTATCCATCTTACCGATAAGCTTTTCCCCTCGGTCTGGCTCACCGACTGCCTGTGCAATCAGCCTTACCGTTTCCTGGACCTCTTCGAGATTTTTCGCCCCTTTGCATACCACCACTTTAAGCCCTAAATCGCGCAGGGACTGTACCCTGGTTACATCTCCCCAATCCGGCACGATGACCAGATCCGGCTGCAAAGCCGCGATTTCTTCCACGGAAGGATTTTTAACTTTCGTCTCCACCTGCTGAGCCAGGCTCACGACATTGGAACTTATCGGGTCATCCAGCATCTGGTTTACCGCCACCATATGGTCAGGTTTCACCAAGCCCAACACGATTTCATCCGTGCTCATCGAAAGGGTCAAAATGCGATGAGGTTTAGCTGGCATTTCCACCACCGTTCCCTGCTTATCCGTAACGGTATAGGCGGTTCCCCCGGCCCTTGCCCCTAGTTCCATTCCCTTGCAGCCCGTGCACATTGCCGCCACCAGAATACATAAAGCGGCAACTTTCCATAATTTCCTAGTCATCAGCCCGGACAAACTCATTCCTCCCTTTTTCACGCACACAAAAAGACCCTTCCATATACTGAAAGGGTCTGATATTCCACACAAAAACAGCCCGTCACCTGATAACAGTTGACAGACATCAATCCCCTCCCCATCCTTCGTAGATCTACGGTGATTGTAATCAGGCAGTTCTCCTGGCTCCAGGTCATCGTTCTTCTGCGCCTTCCCAAAAGATGCACCCATCTCCCAGTGACATAACTTATGCAGATTCACTCGCTGTTACAGTGGCGGGACCGCGCCGGCATCTTGCTCTCCGGCTTCCCTATTAAGTCTTTCGACACCTGATTTTCCCTATTCGATTTACTGGTGATAACTCACGTTTTCTATGGTAGCATTACTGCTGTTTATTGTCAAATTCTTTCCGATTCCTTTTTCCAACAAGTCACAATGTAAATCGGATTCTCGGCCTTCGCCATATCGTAGGAGCCAATGGACTTCAAGCGGCTCACCTGCACCTGTATCGCCTCATACTCATAAACGTCAGCATGCTGGCGCATATAATCGATTCCCTGCATCAAGGTCTGCACCGTAATACAATTTAGCACAATGCGCCCCTCCGGTTTGAGCTTTGGCGTCACAGCATCGAGGATTTCTTCGAGCCTGCTGCCACTGCCACCAATCAACACCGCATCGGCATCGGGAAGCATATCAATGCCAGCAGGAGCCTCAGCTTCCTTAGCTACGACATTGGAAACCATAAAATTGGCAGCATTTGCCCGGATCAAGGCGATGCCCTCCGGATTACGCTCCAGTGCGTAAACCGTTCCCTGTGGTGCTAACCGCGCTGCTTCCACCGACAGTGAACCGGTACCGGCCCCGATATCGTAAACCACCGCATCTGGTTTGATTCGCGCCTTAGCCAAGCTCAAAATGCGAATCTCCTGTTTCGTCATCGGCACATTCTTACGGATAAACGCCTCATCCTCAATTCCCAAATAATTCATCCGAAGCCCTCCATTACTTGCCAACAAAATATCCTGTGCTAATCTTAACAGATTCCCCCTTAAACCTCAATCCTTGTAACAAATATCCTCTTATTCCCCCAATACATCCACTATGGCCCGCTGGGCCATTTCGATGGCCAGTGTTAACTCGTCCCGCGTTATATTAAGGGGTGGATTAAAATAGAGCACATCCCCTAACGGACGCAATACCAAACCGTACTGCAATGCTTGCTTATAAATGGCATACCCTGTACGCGCTGTGGCCGCCAAGGGTTCTTTGTTGTCCCGGTTCTTGACCAATTCAATGGCATGAATCAACCCAATATGGCGGATTTCCCCAACATTTTGGTGACCGCCAAAGGCTTTCTCCATCTCCGCTGTAAGCCACGTTGCATTTTTTCCTGCCGTCTCAAGAATATGCTGCTGGCGGAATATTTTCTGGACGGCTAACGCTGCCGCACACCCCAAGGGATTGCCCGCATAGGTATGGCTGTGCATGAAGGCCCTTCCTTCGCTGTAATCGGCATAAAACGCATCATAAATTTCTTCGCTGACACAGGTCACGGACATGGGCAGATACCCGCCGGTAAGTCCCTTGGATATGCACAGGATATCCGGGCTGATTCCAGCCTGCTCACAGGCAAACATGGTCCCCGTGCGGCCAAAGCCCGTAGCGATTTCGTCAAGAATCAGCTTCACATCATATTTATCGCACAGCCCACGCAGTTTTTTCAAGTAAAGGGGCGGATAAATCCGCATACCAGCACTTCCTTGCAGCAAAGGTTCCGCGATCATGGCTGCCGTCTCATGTCCATGTTTTGCGAAGGCCTTTTCCGCCTTTTCGAAGCACTCACACTGGCAACAATCCCGCTGTTTGCCATAAGGGCACCGATAACAGTCCGGAGCTTCAATATGGATGTTATCCATCATCATCGGCTGGTATAGCTTTGCATAGAGGTCCAAACTCCCCACGGAAAGAGCTCCGATAGTTTCCCCATGATAGCCTTCGGTCAGGCACATGAATCGTTTTTTTTCGGGCTTTCCTCCCTGCTGATAGAATTGAAACGCCATTTTCAGCGCGCATTCTACCGCCGCCGACCCGTTGTCATTGAAATGAAACTTCTGGATTCTTGGCGGGGTTATTTCCTTTAACTGTTCAGCCAGTTCGATGGCAGGCTTATGGCTGAAATTGGCAAAAATAACGTGTTCCAGCTTATCGAGTTGTTCTTTTATCCCCGCATTGATTTCCCGGTTGCAATGGCCCAAAAGATTTGCCCACCAGGAACTGACGATATCCAGATATTTCTTTCCGTAAATATCATACAGCCAGACGCCGTCGCCATGATCGATGACCATGGGCGGCAAAGTCTCATAATCTTTCATCTGGGAACAGGGATGCCAAATCAAATCCAGATCCCGTTTTTCCAAAGTCTTTTGCATATTATCCCTCTTATTCATAAAGTCCTTTCAGCACTTCTACCTTCATGCCGAGTTCTTTATCGCCATTTTTTACATAGGCCAACACCTTGACCCCCGTCATTTCTTCAATCATCTTGGCATTGTCATTCTGCATGATGTCATGGGGAATATAGTTGTTGAAGATAATCCCCCGCACCGGAATATCCCTTGCCCGCAGATGTTCAATCGTGAGCACCGCACTGTTGATGGTTCCTAGTCCTGCATCGGCTACAATCAACACGCCAAGGTTCAAATGCTTTACTAAATCGTCCAGAATCACATGTTGCTTCTCATCCCATCGAAGAGGACAGATAATCCCGCCGCTCCCTTCCATTGTCAAATATTCGTATTTATCCTTTGCGCGGTGATAATCCTTTTCCACACGCCCAAAGTCAATGGGTTCGTCATTGAGCTTAGCGGCTAAATGCGGAGAAACAGCCTCTTGATAAATATACGAAACAAGCTGGGGGATGGATTCCCCAATACCAGCCACCGCATTGACATGAAGCGCATCCCCTGGCTGGAGCACTCCCTTTTCATCCAAAACCGCCCCCGACAACGCCGCCTTGTAATAACCGCCATTTAGCCCTGCATCCCGAAGTTTCTTGACAATCAGTCCTGTTACATAGGTCTTGCCGATATCCGTTCCTGTCCCCGTAATAAATAATGCCTTTCCCATGCTCAACCCTCCCTTACAGCTGCTCTGGAATCGCGATCATCCTGCCCATCCATCAGCCAAAGACCAGCACGATAGCAGCGGAGGGCCAGACCAGCCGAAGCCATACAGAGGAGAAAGTCTGGTCCGGCCTGCAGTATCCCGCAGTAAAAAATTGCGGCCCACAAGGCAATGGGAGCATCGATAACGTAATTGGAAAACAAATAAAACCAGCTGATTCCCAGCAAATAGACAATGACCATTCCGCCAAAGTTCACGGCCAGCAGTGCGCGAAAAGAGATCCTGCTGATTTTCCGCGAAACTTTCCCGCAAAACCAAGCCTGCAAAGCAAAGCCCAGCAAATACCCAAACGTCGGCTGCAGCACATAGGCCGGGCCTCCCCCAGAAGCGAATACCGGAACTCCCATGATCCCCAGTACGATATAAGCGGTCACAGCCACAGCGCCTAAACGGGCCCCCAAGATAAGTCCAGCCAACAGTGTAAACAGAAACTGCAGCGTGTAGACATCCGTTCCCACAGGAATCCGCACAAAAGTGCCGATAGTAATCAAGGCAATGAAAAGGGCACAGCTTATCATTTCCCGAAGTTTTAGTTTTTTCATATACAACATCTCCTACTCGTAATAAACCTACAGGCATTAGCATACGACTCTCTTTATTAATTGTCAACTTTTATGTTATTTTCAGTTAACCAAATATATAGTGATAGTAACATTTTATCTGGCATTTAGCCCTTTCCAAAGATATTTTGTAGTATTTTGGTAACATTTTATAGTTTTTTGTAGTCAATAGCTAAAATTATTTATGGGTTCATAATAAAAACTTATTATCAGAAAGGGTGTTGTATGTATGAAAATGAAACGTCCATTGGCTGCCATGATGCTGGCTGCCATGATGGTCAGCGGCCACGGCTATGCGGGGGCTGCTGACAAACCCGATGTCAAAGTTCTGGCAACCGGGGGAACGATTGCCGGAAGCGCTGCCTCTGACACTAAGACCACCGGTTACAAGGCCGGTGCCCTCGGCATCGACACATTATTAAATGCCGTGCCCGAAGCAAAGAATTACGCAGACCTGTCTGGAGAACAGATTTGCAGCATCGACAGCAAGGACATGACCGATGATATCTGGCTCAAACTTGCCAAACGCTGCAATGCACTGCTCAGTGATAAAAAAGTTGACGGCATCGTCATCACCCATGGCACCGATACACTGGAAGAAACTGCCTACTTCCTGAACCTTACGGTTAAGAGCACTAAACCCGTGGTTATCACCGGTGCCATGCGTCCAGCTACCGCCATAAGCGCCGATGGACCAATGAATCTCCTGAATGCCGTTCGCATCGCAGCCGACAAAAAATCTGCCGGCCGCGGGGTTCTGGTTGCACTCAATGACCAGATTGATGCCGCCCGTAATGTCACCAAGACCAATACCACTTCCGTCAACACCTTCCAGTCCCCGCTGTTTGGTGCCCTTGGCGTAGTCAACGACGGCGTGCCCGAGTTCTACGGCCAAACCACCAGACTCAATACGGTCAAATCCGAATTTGATGTATCAAAACTCGACAAGCTCCCCTATGTCAAAGTCATTTACGGTACAGCCAACGATGATGCGCTGTTTGTCGACGCCGCCATCAAAGCTGGCGTAAAAGGCATCGTCTATGCTGGTACGGGCAACGGCTCTGTCCACAAAGATGCCGAAAAAGCACTGGCCAAAGCCAGTGAAGCGGGCATCATAGTCGTCCGCAGCACGCGTCTTGTCTCTGGCTCTGTCATTCCTGCCGAGCAGTCCTATATCGACGAGCACTTCATCGACGGAGATTCCCTTAACCCGCAGAAATGCCGTATCCTGCTGCAGCTGGCTTTGACCAAGACCAACGACCGCAAAGCTATCCAGGAAATGTTCCACAAATATTGATTTTCTTCGCTAAATACTTTTTTTCCATCTCCTCAAAGACGAAAGGTCCATTGACTCTTAACTAAGAGTCAATGGACCTTTCGTGCTAATTGCAGGCGATTATTCTTCTACGATCAAAATGCCATTTTTCGCCTCAGGATAATTTTCTGCCTCCCTGAGCCGTATCGTCACTATGTTTTCATCGTCATAGGACAGGCGCGTGCAAATATGGAGCCTGGCCTCCCCCGACCAGCCGCACTCCATCAAGATTGGCGGTATCGTCCGCGAAGTGAATTTTGCATCCGTCAGCATGCCGATGATGGCCCCCGCCTGATACAAAATTTTCTCCCGTTCCGGCTGACGCCCATGAAAACTCACCAAACGGGCATCATGCCAAGGAATAGCCAAACGGGCAAAGGCCAGCTGCATGGCGCTGATTCCCGGAATAACATCGAGGTATTCCGGAGGGAATTCCCGTTTGACTGCATCCAGCAACGAATAATAACCGGGATCTCCAGATACCATGACCACCACATCATGTTCACGGATTTCCTCATGGATAAAGGCCATTACGGCCTCAATATCTCGAGTCACCGCCATGGTATGCTGCCCAGCCGCAGCACCGCCGGCAGCATACTGTGCCAGTGCCCGCCGGCCTCCCACCAGAGCTTTTGCCCCCTCAATCGCCTTGCGGGCTAACGGTACCATATAATCCGTATTGCCGGGGCCAATTCCAGCAATGATAATCTTATAAGTTACTCTGGTATTTTCCATCCCAATGCCTCCCCGATTTCACTGGCGGTATCATCCATTCCCAATAACTCACCCTGCAAAGTCACCATAACCGTTCCGACTTTCATTTTTCCAAACAGATAGCGCTCTGCCCGGGCGCTGGCACGCATGGCCAACGTCCGGCAAACCGTTTCCTTTAGCCCTGCCTGTTCCAAAATCACCAGCGCATCCTCAGTTGTGTTAGCGGCCAGCAATTTCTGCACCTTTTCCTGACTTAAACCGGCAGCTGCTGCATAGGCAGCCATCGTCTCAAGCCGTCCATCGGCGATGCGGTTGTGGGTATAAAAAACCCCGGCTGCCACTTTGCTGAGTTTTCCAATATGTCCAAAAAGCAATACCCGCTCCACCTTACGCTCTTCCGCCGCCTCGAGCATAAAACCGATGAAGTTGCTGGTCTGTACCATAGCTTCCGGGGGCAGCTCCCATGCCGTTGCAATCCGTTCCCCAATCTTGCCTGGAACGAATATCAACTCGCGAAATCCGGCCGCTTTCGCCACATCAATCTGTGGCACCAAGGAATTCTTGAACCCTTCCTCTGACATAGGACGGAGCACCCCCGTGGTACCAATAACCGAAATCCCCCCTTCAACACCAAGGATTGGATTCAGCGTCTGCTTGGCTAGTTCCCCCCCTGCCGGAATCGAGATGGTCACTTCCAATGGCACATCGTCTCGTCCCAATACTTCTGCCACCACATTGCGGATTAGCTGCCGCGGTCCGGGATTGATGGAGGGTTCTCCCACAGGCACAGACAACCCCGGTTTTGTCACCGTACCAATGCCCTTTCCCGCTTGGAAAATTACTTCCGGCTTTTGCCCAGGCAGATGACGGGTCAACGTAAAGACCGAAACACCATTGGTGATATCCGGGTCATCGCCGGAAAATTTCACCACCTCAGCCAATAGACCGCCATCGGTTTCCTGCACGTCTTTTATCGGAATTGTAAGCTTCGTTCCATCTAACGCAGTAAGCTCCACCACCCGCCAGCTCTCCCCGGCTTCATACAGCAGTGCTGCCTTCACGCCGGCTGCTGCACAAGCACCAGTCGTATAACCACTGCGCAGTTTCTGTTCCATGTGCTCATCTTCCCCTCTTTAAGATAAACAGAATGCCTTCTTCTCAGGAAGAAGGCATTTTTTATTTATTCAACTGGCGATTCAAGAAGTCCCGGCCAAATACGGTCAGCGTATAATACAATCCGATCAAGAACGGAATGTATTCAGCAATAAGCCGCCAGCATACGGCAATTATCCCCACCGTACCTGCTGGTACCGTTTCGCTGAACAGGTAAACAAAACCACCTTCAGCCACACCAGAACCTCCTGGTGTCGGCGTGAAATAGAGCAGCATGTTCAAGAAAATCATGCGTCCCATTACCGTGTACCAATCGGCATCAGTCACCCCAAGCCCTAAAAGCAGGCAAGGCACAATGGCATAGATGCACAAAAGATTTAGCCCCGACTCCGCAAATACCAGCAGCATGCACTTAGGCGCTTTCGATAGCAGACTGATGGCGCACTTAGTATCGCGATAGAAGGCAAATACCTTGCGGCGGCGCTGATTTTTCATCCGTTTGGTGAGTTTCATCACAATCTAATCGAGATACCCGCGGCGGGCTCCGATGATGATGACCAGAATAACCACAAATGCCGTAAGCGTAATCCCCATTAACGTCGCATTAGATACGCCAGGCAAAATCCCCTCATCATGCAGGAATATAAATGGCATACAAAGTACCAAAAAAAGAATCGACAACAAGGTACGCACTATAACGAGTACCGTTGCTTTTCCAGTCGGTACCCCGGCATGGCGCAGAAACATCAGCTGTGCCACAGCACCGCCGGTTGCTCCCGGAGTCAACAGGGCCAGGAAGTAATTGCCAAATACCACCTGTACCGCCTGGTACAGGGTTATTTTCTCATTTGAAATTTTTACCATATGCATTAAGCGGCTGCCATCAAAAAACATACCAAGACTTACTGCCAGCACCGCCAATACAATCGACCACGGCTGAAACTTATAGAGATTTTGCAGCGCGTTAATCTCCACCGTCGAATAAATGACGATACCAGAGATAACAAGCACCAGCAAAATCAAA
>CALYVJ010000059.1 GCA_945494195.1 uncultured Selenomonas sp.
GAATGAATGATGTCCAAAAATAACTGGTCTTTGCGGGAGATTTGAGTCGCACCAGGTCCGTTGCCGGAACGGTGCCAGTGGTGGTCAAGACATTGATTTTTAAAAGTTGAAAGTAGGCAATCGCGATGAAACTGAAGACAAATCTTTTTGGCCAGACTTATTCCTTCAAGGATGTCAAAGAGGTACTGGCCAAAGCAAATGAAGAAAAATCCGGGGACATGCTGGCTGGCATTGCCGCCAGCGGCAATGTGGAACGGGTGGCGGCAAAAGTCGTTTTAGCCGATATGACGTTGAAGGATTTACGGGAAAATCCAGTGGTTCCTTATGAAGAAGATGACATTACGCGGGCCGACCAGGACGCCGTGTCCGACACGGTCTATCAGCAGATCAAAGGCTATACGGTGGGCGAGTTCCGTGAATTTTTGCTGCGGGAGCCGCCGGAGAAACTCCGCGCCATCCGGCCGGGCCTTACGGCTGAGATGGTGGCAGGGGTGACCAAGCTCATGTCCAATATGGATCTGGTATATGCGGCTCGCAAGCTGCCGGTGGAGGCTACCTGCCATACGACGATTGGTCGGTCAGGGACACTTTCCTCGCGCTTGCAGCCCAATCATGCAACGGACAATCCGGCGGGAATCATGGCCTCGGTAATGGAAGGCATCAGTTATGGTGTGGGGGATGCGGTAATCGGCCTTAATCCGGCTGTCGATACCATCGATAGTGTCGCCAGTGTCCTGCGGGAGTTTGACGAATTTACGCAGAAATGGCAGATTCCCACCCAGAACTGCGTGCTGGCTCATGTCACAACGCAGATGAAGGTGCTCGAAAAGGGGCTGGCACCGATGGATCTGATGTTCCAGAGTCTGGCTGGTTCAGAAACCGCCAGCCGGGCTTTTGGCATCAACGTATCCTTGATGGATGAGGCCTATGCCATCATGCGGGAGAGGAAAAACTCCAGCGGGCCAAACTTCATGTACTTCGAGACGGGGCAGGGCTCGGAGCTTTCTTCGGATGGACACCACGGTGCTGACCAGCTGGTGATGGAAGCCCGCTGCTATGCTTTTGCCAAGCGCTACCAGCCGTTCCTGGTCAATACAGTGGTTGGCTTCATCGGGCCCGAGTACCTCTATGACGGCCGGCAGATGATACGGGCAGGCCTTGAGGATCATTTCATGGGCAAACTCACAGGCATTCCCATGGGTTGCGATGTCTGCTATACCAATCACATGCGGGCTGACCAGAATGATCTGGAAAATCTGGCCATGATGCTGGCGATGGCGGACTGCAACTACATCATGGGCATCCCTGGCGGCGACGATGTGATGCTGATGTATCAGACGACGAGCTATCACGATGTGGCAGCTCTGCGGCGCTTGACGGGCAAAAAGCCCATCGCGGAATTTGCCCAGCGCATGCAGGAATTGGAGATTTTGGATGAAGCGGGGAACCTTACGGCCAAGGCCGGGGACCCGTCCCTGTTTTTTGCGGGGAATGAAAGCCTTTCGGGAGGTATGGCGGTATGAATGAGACAGAGGGATTTGTAAGCGATATATCCTTGCCAGAAGTGAAAGAGCGGGTTCTCATCGACCACCCCCAGAGCCTGGCGATGGTAAAGCGGTTGAAGAAGACCACCAATGCCCGTCTGGGCGTTGGCCGTGCTGGGGATCGCTACAAGACGGAAACGCTGCTGAAGTTCCGGGCGGACCATGCAATCGCCCAGGATGCCGTCTGGACGGATATCGATGAGACGCTGATTGATGAGATGGGGTTCTACAAAGTCCAGACCTTGGTGGAAAACAAGGAAGAATACGTGCGGCGGCCCGACCGGGGACGGATATTTTCGGATGAGACCATGGAAGCCATCAAGCGGGACTGCCTCCATGAACCCGATGTGCAGCTCGTGGTAGCCGATGGGCTCAGCGGGTTTGCGATAAATGCGAATCTCAAGGATATCTATGCCATCATGATGGATGGTTTCCAAGAGAAAGGCTATCGGGTGGGAACGCCGATTTTCGTGCGTTACAGCCGTGTGGCCACCATGGACAAGATCAGTGAGGCCTTGGGGGCCACGGTCACGATCCAGTTGATTGGCGAGCGGCCGGGACTGGCCACAGGCGAAAGCATGAGCGTCTATATGGCCTACGAGGCCAGCAGCAAGAAGCCGGAATCCCAGCGGACGGTGGTGTCGAACATCTATCGGCAGGGTATCCCGCCGTTGGAGGCCGGGGCGCAGGTGGTTCATCTGACGGAGGTGCTTATGCGGGAAAAGAAAAGCGGGGTGGAACTGAAGATATGATGGATGCAGCGGCGCGTATGACGGTGCGGATGGCTATCCCGCCGGGAAGCCTCGGGCTTCTGGAAAAACAGGTGCAGAAATTGTTCCGCGCCTGGCCAAAGTTTTATGACACGATAAAACCCTATCATTATATCTTTGCGGCCGATAATGGCGTGGTGGCAGCCGGTGTTGTCCGTCAGGAACAGGCCATCACGTATCTGCAGGCCAAAAACATGGTGGCGGGGCAGGCGGCCATCAGCTGTTTCTGCAAAGCCCAGAACGTCCCCTATGCGGTGGTGGACGTTGGGGTGAACAGTGAGGAGGCTGTCGGTCTTGACCGCAAGGTGGCGCATGGCACCCAAAATTTCCTGGAAAGCCCGGCGATGACGGAGCGGGAATTCTGGCAGGCTTATGATGTCGGCGCGGAAATGGTGCGGCGGGCTAAGCTCGTCGGCTGCAATCTCTTGTCCTTTGGTGAGATGGGCATTGGCAATACGACGACCTCAACGGCGGTTTTGCATGTGCTCACTGGGGCAAGTCTCTTAGAAATTACGGGGTATGGCGCCAATCCTAGTCATCCGGAGGTCGTTTTGCGCAAGCGGGAAGTTATTGCGGCGGCTGTTAAGCGCTATGAGCCGCTGATGAAAGCGCCGCAGGGAATAATCCGCTGCGTGGGCGGCTTTGACCTTGCGGCACTGTGCGGTGCGATGGTGGCCTGCCGGGAACGGAAGATACCGTTTATGCTCGATGGTTTCATTACGGCAGTAGCTTTGGCCTGTGCGGCACGCATTGATCCGGAGGTCAGTACGATGGCAATCCCATCCCATATGTCGCAGGAACCAGGGATGCTTTACGCCCTGCAGGCGGCGGGAATCCGTACCGATGAGGTGCCGATACAGGCTGGCTTGCGTCTCGGTGAAGGAACCGGGGCGATCCTCGGGCTATCCATGTTGCGGACGATGTTGTATACTGTTTATAACATGAAAACAATGGATGGATTAATATCAGAAAGTTGTGGTGCCGCAAAATGAGTAGTCTGCGTTCTTTTGTCTTATTGTTGCAATTCTTTACGCGTTTGCCTTTGCCCTGGCAGATCCCCTTTGAGGAGGGGATGCTGTCCAGGGCAATTGTTTGGCTGCCGCTGGTGGGAGTCATCATCGGCAGTATGAATGCCTTGGCCTATATGCTCGGGAATGTCATGGCGGGGCCGGAGGCAGGCGTGTTCTTTGCCATGGGGGCCAATCTGTTCCTGACGGGAGCGTTCCATCTCGATGGTTTGGCCGATACCTGCGATGGCATTTATTCGAGCCGTAAGCGGGAACGCATGCTGGAAATCATGAAGGACAGCCGCCTGGGAACCAATGGGGCCTGTGCCCTGCTATTGGTGTTCTTGGCACGGTATCATGGACTGTTGCTGCTGCCCGAGGAGCTGATCCCGCTGGTTATCCTGCTGATGCCGACGGCGGCACGGGCCTGCAACCCGCTATTGATGCTGTCGGAGTATGCACGCAAAGAAGGCTTGGGCAATCTTTTCATCGGCAAGGTTACCTGGGGACGCGTGCTGGTATCGGTAGGCTTTGGCGCTCTGCTGGTATATGCCATGACAGAGAATTACTGGCTGCTGTGGGCCTATCTGTTGCTGGCTGCCTGGCAGCGGCTTTTCACCCGCTATATCTCAGGTATCTTGGGCGGCATGACGGGAGATACTTTGGGAGCTGGCGATGAATTGAGTGAGATACTCTTTCTGGGGGTTTGCTGTTTGGGGGCTTATCATGGCTGGCTTTAAATCTAATCTCTTGCAGGTCTATTTGCTTCGCCATGGTGAGGCCTTGGGCAATGTGCAGGGGGGCTACTATGGGCGCACCGATTGCCCGCTGACCGCCAAAGGGCGCCAGCAGGCAGAAAGGGCCGGCGCCACCCTGCGGGAATTACGGGCGGCAGGACCGGGCAGGGATTTGCTGCTCCTTACCAGCCCTTTGGAGCGGGCACGGCACACGGCGGAAATAGTCCGCGAAGCTGCCGGACTTGACGGGGCCTTCCTCGTTGAGCCGGATTGGCAGGAAATCGACTTTGGCCGCTGGGAGAAGCGCCACTACCAAGACATAGCGCGGGAAGAACCGGCAGCATGGCAGAGTCTTTGTGACGATTGGCAGGCGTTCTGCTATCCGCAGGGGGAAAGCTTTCGTGTATTTTCCGAGCGGGTTATTGCCGCTTGGCAAAAGTGGCAATTGCTTGCCAGCCGTCAGCAAAAAGATATATTGGTGGTCAGCCATGGCGGCGTGTTAAAAGTCATTCGCCTATTTGCCGAGGCGCATCCGTGGGATGACTTTTGGCGCCTGCGTATTTTGCCTGGGGAGTTGCAGGTCATGTCTAGTGATGTGATGTGAAAATTTATTGCATGAATTAGTGAACGGTGGTAGTATTATATTGTAAAATGAAATAAATTTTCATAAAGGTGGTGTGTGATGAAAATATTGCCACAAATAGAGGCACCGGGATTTCGCCCTTCCAAGTCGGATCAGCGGCTTTTGGGGTATTTGCGGGAGTATGCCCGCGAGGTGCCGAATATGAGCATTTCCCAGTTGGCTGAGGCATGTGAAACTGGTGAGGCTACAGTTACCAGATTCGTGAAGAAAATGGGCTATGGCAGTATGCAGCAATTTAAGGTGGCGCTGGCGGCAGAATTGACAGAAAATAGCCGCAGTTACATTATCAGCCGGGACATAACTGCAGAGGAATCTGCTTTGGTTACCTGGCGTAAATTGCTTGAGGTCAACATAAGCACGCTGGAAAGAACTTTGGCTAATTTGCCGGAAGGGTTGATTGAGAGCTGTGCAAAAAGAATCTTGCAGGCGCAGCGCTTATTATTTGTTGGATTGGGAAATTCGGGCTTTACCGCCCGGGATTCGGCATATAAGTTTTGCCGGATTGGTTTGGATAGCGTGGGGCTTGATAATAGTCACGATATGCTGATGATGGCAGCTTTGGCGAAGCCGGGAGATTTAATGCTGGCGGTATCCCAGTCGGGGAAGTCGCCGGAGCTGATGCATACGCTGAAACTGGCGCATGAAGGTGGGGCCTATTGTATTTTGGTTACAGCAAATTCCGATGCCGGGCTGGCGGGCTATGTGGATGCCTGTATCCCTTATGTGGCGAAGGAATCTTTGTTGGAAACAGGTTCTATCATGGCTAAGCTGGCACAGTTTTTTGTTATGGATGTATTGTATACGCAGGTCGTAAAAAATATGCCGAAAGAGGCATTGAACAATAAAAAACGGACGGCAGAAGCCGTGCGGATATTAAGCGAGGTGGAGTAGTGATATGCGGATAATTATTACGGATTCTTATGAAAAGATGGGACTGGAAGCAGCAAACATTGTTGCTGGGCAGGTTTATTTAAAGCCGGATAGTGTTTTGGGATTGGCTACGGGTAGTACGCCGGTTTCTATGTATCAGCGTCTGGCGGCAGTCCATAAGACGGTGGGACTGGATTTTTCCGAAGTTACGACATTTAACCTGGATGAATACATCGGCATGAGCCCCGATAATCCACAAAGCTATCATTATTTTATGCAGGAGAATTTTTTCAAGCATATCAACATTCGTCCGGAAAATGTATATTTGCCGAATGGGATGGCGGAAGATATGATAGCCGAAGGGGAACGCTATGAAAAACTTATCGAGACCAAGGGCGGCATTGATTTGCAGGTGCTGGGGATTGGACAGAATGCTCATATCGGCTTTAACGAGCCGGATGTGAAATTTGCCGCCACTACGCACAAGGTGGAACTCGATGAGGAAACCATACAGGCAAATTCCCGCTTCTTTGCTAGTGTCAGTGAAGTGCCTCGTTATGCGATCAGCATGGGGATCAAAACCATCATGATGGCTGAGCACGTTATCCTGCTGGCCAATGGAAAAAATAAAGCGAAGGCTGTCTATAAAGCTGTTTGTGGGGATGTGACGCCAGAGGCGCCAGCGTCAATTCTGCAGCTGCATCGGGATGTGGTGGTTATCGTGGATGAAGAAGCGGCATCTATGCTGCCAGCTTCAATTCGCGGGGTAAATATAACCCAAAAATAAGAAGGAGGTGATAGTCATGAGTTTTTTATCCGAAGTAAAAGGCAAGCTTATTGTGTCTTGCCAGGCTCTGCCGGATGAGCCGCTGCACAGCCCCTTTATTATGGGGCGTATGGCGCTGGCGGCCAAAGAGGGCGGTGCAAAAGCAATACGGGCACAAAGCAGTGTGGATATAAACGAAATCAAAAAAGTCACGAACTTGCCAGTGATAGGGCTGGTGAAGCGCAACTATGAGGATTCGCCTATCTACATTACGCCGACAATGCAGGAAGTGGAAGATTTGCTGACCACGGACTGTGAGATGATTGCCCTGGATATGACGGACCGGCTTAGACCTGCAGGGGAGAAGGCAGAGGCTTTGGTGGCGCGTATTCATCAGGCGGGACGCTTGGTGCTGGCAGATATTTCAACTTACGAGGAGGGGGTGGCTGCGGCGGCTCTGGGCGCTGATGCTGTTTCCACGACGTTATCGGGATACACTCCTTATTCGCCGCAGCTCAAAGGCCCCGATGTGGATTTGGTAGCGAAATTGGCTGGCAAGTTGTCCATTCCGGTGTTTGCGGAGGGGCGCATCAATGTGCCGGAAGATATCGATAGGGTTATGGCGGTAGGGGCTTATGCACCTATTGTGGGGTCGGCGATTACCAGACCCCAGTTAATCACGGCAAAATTTGCCCGTGTACTGCAAGGTGATTCATAAAATAATCAAAGGGGGATTTATTTATGGAGATGTTTGCACAGACTAAGGGAGGTTCTTTGTTTGCCAAGGCGCAGCGCTTTGGTAAATCCTTTATGCTTCCGATAGCGGTTCTGCCGGCAGCTGGTATCCTGTTGGGGATTGGCGGAGCTTTGTCGAATCCAAATTCGATTAAGGCGTATCCATTTCTGGATATTGGCTGGCTGCAGAATATATTTGCCATCATGGCAGCTGCCGGTAATGTGGTCTTTGCCAATTTGGCAATCCTGTTTGCTATTGGCATAGCCGTCGGCCTGGCGCGTTCGGATAAGGGGACGGCGGGGTTGTCAGCGGCACTGGCACTGCTGGTTATGAATTCTACCATCAATGTGCTGCTCAAAATAACGGGGACTTTGGCTGAAGATAATTTGGCTGGTGTTGGCCAGGGCATGTCGCTGGGGATTCAGACTTTGGAAACGGGTGTTTTCGGCGGTGTAGCCGTTGGTATTATGACGTATTTGTTGCATGCCCGCTTCAATAAGATTGAATTGCCGCAGTTCCTAGGCTTTTTTGGCGGTTCACGTTTCGTGCCAATCGTTACTTCGTTTTCGGCTATTTTCCTAGGGATGTTCATGTTTGTGGTTTGGCCGCACTTTCAGCAGCTCATCTTCGGTATGGGCGGCTTGGTGGAGTCGACGGGATATATCGGTACCCTTATCTATGGTTTTGTCCTGCGTATGCTGGGACCGTTCGGACTGCATCATATTTTCTATTTGCCGTTCTGGACTACAGCTCTGGGCGGTGCGGAAGTCATTCAGGGCCAGTTGGTAGAAGGAACGCAGCGAATATTCTTTGCGCAGCTTGGCGATCCGAATACTTCGCAGTATTACATCGGTATTTCCCGCTTCATGTCTGGTCGGTTCATCACGATGATGTTTGGTCTGTTAGGAGCCTGCCTGGCCATGTATCATACGGCTAAGCCGGAGAAGAAAAAACTGGTCGGTGGTTTGCTGCTTTCGGCAGGACTCACCTCCTTCTTGACAGGAATTACAGAGCCGATTGAGTTTTCTTTCCTGTTTGTAGCTCCGATGCTCTATGTGCTGCATGCATTCTTTGATGGCTGTGCTTTCATGCTGGCGCATATTTTGCAGATTACCGTTGGGCAGACATTCTCGGGAGGCTGCATCGACTTGATTTTGTTTGGTATCCTGCAGGGGAATGATAAAACAAATTGGATGTATATTCCGATGGTGGGGATTCCGTGGTTCTTCCTTTATTATTTCTCCTTCAAATACCTTATCTTGAAGTTTGATTTTAAGACGTTGGGCCGTGAAGATGATGATGAGGTAGCAGAAGCTGCTGATGCTCCGGCGGTGTCTGATGCTAAGGATGCGAAGCGCACGGACCTTATCATACAGGGATTGGGGGGACAGGCCAACATTGTTGATCTGGATTGTTGTGCGACACGTTTGCGGGTAACGGTCAAGGATGGCAGCCTGGTAAGTGAGCGAATGCTTAAAGAGAGTGGTTGCCGGGGCGTCCTGCAGAGCGGGACTG